>DASSXC010000176.1:0-8368 GCA_035704205.1 Solirubrobacterales bacterium
CTGCCGGTCGCCAAGGACCTCGCCGTCCGCCGCATCCTCTCGCCGCGCAACGCGAAGGAAGGCCCCCTGCTCAGCAGCCACAGGGTGGGGCCGCCACTCCCGATCGGCCGCATCGCCCCCGGCGCCAACCTGCGCTGGTCGCCGCCGACCGAGCAGGTCAGCGACCTCGCCTACTCCGAGCCGCAGAAGCCGCCGGACCTCGAGCTCGTCTTCCCCCACCTCGATCCCGAGCCCGGCAAGTTCACGCCGGTGCTGGAGGCGAGCGCCGCGCAGCTCGCCGACGCCCTCGCCTTCGCCCGCGGCAAGATCTCGGCAGCCGAGTACGAGAAACGCTGGCCGCTGGAGATCCCGAACCGGAAAAAAGGGAAAGGCGCGAAAAAAGGCGCAGCCGCGAAACGGCGGGAAACGCTCTTCTCCCCGGAAGGCGAACACCCGGGCCTGGTCCCGGCGCTGCTCGATCCCCGCAACGGGGAATTCTGGGAAGGCGACCTCGGCCCACGGGACGTGCTGCGGACCGCGCTCGGCCTCCCCGCCGTCGTCGACGAACTCGTCACCTACGCGCTCGGCCCCGCTGCCGCCGTCGACAAGGAAGAACGCGAGCGGGCGCGCCGCGACGCCAAAGCCGGCACCCGGCTGGCGCCGAAGGTGATCCGTGCCCTGGAGGCGCTGGCGGCGACGCCGGCGGAGAAGCACGTCCCGCTGGCCCTCGAGGTGCTCGACGTCTACTCACACCGGCTCGACGCCTGGATCACCTCGCTCGCCACCAGGCGCCTGCATGCCCTGCGCCACACCAAAGCCGCGGCCCATTCGCGGCTCGGCGGCTACGGCTGGGTCGAGAACCTGCGCCCGGGCAAAGCCGACCAGGCGGTCGACCCCGACGGCTATATCCACGCGCCCTCGCTCCGCCACGCGGCGACGGCGGCCGTGCTGCGCTCCGGCTTCAACGCCCACGACGGCGACAGGGCCCTCGCCGTCGACCTGCGCTCACGGCGGGCGCGGACCGCACGCTGGCTGCTCGGTGGCGTTCGCCGCGGGCAGGACCTCGGCTCGCTGCTCGGCTACCGCTTCGAGCGCGCCCTGCACGACGAACACAGAGACGAACTGATCGACGACTTCCGCGAAGACTTCCCGCTGCAGCTCTCGCCCGAGCCGCAGGACGGGAAGGAAAACAAGACCAAGTGGGAAGAGAGCAGCGAGGCGATCGCCGCCCGCAACGTCGTCGACGGCCTCGCCCTCGCCCGCGAGGCGATGACCCTGACCGAGGCGGAAGCCGAGACCAGGTTCGGCGCGGCGGCGGCGCTGGTCGCCGACCTGGTCGACTCGCTCGACGCGGTCGGCGACCTGCTGCTGGCCGAGAGCGTCCATCACCTGATCGGCGGCAACCCATTGCGGGCCGGCATCGCGGCCGACACCCTCGGCCGCGGCGAGGACCTGCCAGACCGCTTCGACGTCCTCCGCAGCCCGCATCGCGGCCGGGCGATCACCCACCGCATCGCCGCCGTCCTCCCCACCTCGCCGCGGATCGCCGGCGGCTGGTCTGACGACGACCCCCTCGCAAAGCTCGAGCCCAGGGCCGAGGCCTGGGCCAGGGACGCGCTCGGCCCCGCCGCGAAGCGGCAGCTGACCGGCGTTCTCGAACACGACACCGAGGGCGAGGACGGTGAGATCCTGACCGAGGCCAAGGAGTTCGAGGTCGGCGCCGACAAGCTCGGCCTCGGCGCCCTCGCCACCGCCTTCGCGATCTCCGCCGCCGACACCGCCGAGCTGGCGGAGCTGGTCCGCGCGCACGAGAAGGAACCGGGCACCAGGGTCAAATTCGAGGGCGAGGGCTGGCGGCGCTCGCGCGGCGTCGCCGTCCGCGTCCGCAAGCTGCTCGCCGGAGCGCGGCCGCTGCTGCCCGAGCACCTCGCCGCCGGAGCGGCGGCAGCGCGGATCGACGCCGACCTCGAGGGGGTGCGCGACCGCCTGCGAACCTTCGTCGCCAACCTCGCCGAGCGCGGCAAGGACACCCCGGGCGGCCGCTTGGCGGAACTCGCGGGCTCGAAAGGGAAGGCGGACGTCGAGTGGCTGCAGAAGGTCCAGGCGGTGCTCGCCGAAGTGCTCGGGGCGAGCCTGCCGCTGGCGCCGCTGCTCGGCGGGGCCGAGCTCGGCCCCGAGCCGCGGCGGGCGCAGCCGGAGCGGCTCGCCAACTGGGCGCGGCGCAACGGCTCGGTGCGGCCGGCGGTGCGAACCTGGCACGAGCTCCTGCTGCTGAGTGGCGCGTCGTCGGGGCGGACCCCGGGGCTGGCCGCCGCGCAGTCGCCGGTCAAGGAAGGAGAAGCGTGGATCGGCGGCGCCTTCCCCGCGCTCAGGCGTCCCATCGCCCGGCAGGGCATCGTCTTCCACGCCCCCACCCCACTTGGCGCCGGCAAGCTGGCGGGGATCGTCCTCGACGAGTGGGTCGAGGTCCTGCCCGGCTCCGACGCGCTCGCCGCGACCAAGCGGCCGCCGAAGAAAAGGAAGGAAGAAGAAGGCGAACCCGCTCCTCCGGAGTCGGAGCTGACCGGGCTCTCGTTCCACTTCGACCGGCCCGATGCGAAGGCCCCCCAGGCGCTGCTGGTCGCCGTGCCGCCGGACCCCCGCCGCGGCTGGACCGGCGACACCCTCGCCCTCGCGGTTCGCGACACGCTGGAGCTGGCCAAGCTGCGGGCCGCCGACATCGGCGACCTGCCGCTGCTGGCCGGCGTGCTGCCCGGAATCCGGATCGCGAGCCAGTCGCCGCTCGGGCTACTCGCCTTCGACTACTGGGAGAAATACTCGGACTGATGCCGAAAAACCTCGCCATAGAGCCGGTCGCACTCGACGACATCTACCGCTTCGAGCCGCTGCCGCGCAGCAACGAGGTCGCCTCCGGCCTCGCCGCCCGCATCCACGATCCCGCCTGGGCCCTGACCAGGCAGTGGCAGTTCGGCGAGTTCGCGGGCCAGGACGCCGGCTCGCCGGTGCTGGTCGAGCTGGAGGGCGAGAGCGAGCCGATCACCCACTGGAGCCCGGGGCTGGGAGACGCTCCGAGGTGGGTTCCGTACGATGCCGCCGCCGGGCCGCTCGACCGCCTGGTCGAGGCGGAAGACCCCATGCCCGACGAACTTCTCCTCCGGGTCGAGGGCGGCGCCCACTTCGCCCGCCTGCTCGACAAAGCGGGCAAGGCCGACAGGCTGCCCGCCGTCGTCGCCGCGCTCGGGTTCGAGCGGCCGCTGGAAGAGGACGAACCCGACGAGGGCATCGACCTGGTCAGCCTGCTCGCCGACTCGGTTCCCGACGCGAAGCTGCTGGCGGAAGCGATCAGGAAAGGCTCGCTGCCGGTCGCCGGCATCGCCGCGGTCGCGAAGCAGTGGGGCGAATGGTGGGCGAGGCTCGGCGCCGACCCCGGCCCGGACACCTTCGACCCCGCTCGTTTCGAGCACGACGCGGTCATCTCGGTCGGCGGCAAGGTCCTGCGCGCACGGGAGTACTCCGGCGACGGCCTCGACTGGTACAGCGTCGACGCCGACGGCAGCGTCCCCCCAAGGCCAGCCGGGAAACCCCACCGCTTCCAGCGCCAGGCGATCGCCTCGCCGCTGCGCTTCTCCGGGCTGCCCGCCGACCGCTTCTGGGAGATGGAGGACGCCCAGATCGACCTCGGCAAAGCCGAGGTCGGAACCCTCGACACCGGCCGGCTGCTGCTGATCGCCTTCGCCGAGGTCTACGGCAACGACTGGTTCCTGGTCCCGCTCGAGGTGCCGGCCGGCTCGCTGACGACGATCGCCAAGCTGCGGGTCACCGACAGCTTCGGCCGCCAGCAGGAGATCGCCCGGGCCGGCGCCGAGGACCAGGGTTGGAACATGTTCAGCGTCGAGGGAGTCGGGGACGGGCTGCTGGTGATGCCGTCGGCGCCGGCGCTCAGCGGCGACCCGCTGGAGACGATCATCCTCGCCCGCGACGAGCTCGCCAACCTCTCCTGGGCGATCGAGGCCGAATACACCGCCTCGCGCGGCGTCCTCGTCAACCGCCGCGACCACTGGGCCGAAATCGCTCCCGAGCCGCGCGACCCCGGCGAGCTGCCCGCCTACGAAGTGCAGACCACGATCCCCGACTACTGGCTGCCGTTGATCCCCCACGCGATCGCGCTGGGGTCGATCCGCTTCGACCTGGTGCCGCTCGAACAACCGGGCCCCGACCCCGAGCCGCCCGGTTCCGAGCCCGAGCCGCTCGGCCGGCTCCTCTCCCCACAGACCTCACTGCACGAGGAGGAGGTGCCGCGCGAGGGCGCCATCGTCGTCCGCCGCCCGGTCCTCGCCCGCTGGTTCGACGGCTCCGCCCACGCCTGGACCCGGCGCGAGAAGAACCCCGGCCGCGGCGAAAGCTCCAGCGGCCTCGCCTTCGACACCGCCCGGCCCTCCGAAGTCTGGCCCTAGCCGAGACATAGCCACAGGGTCCGGCTGGGGCGAGCCAGACACTCTCGAAGCTCAATCGGCCGGCAGCCCGCCAACCGGGAAGGCTTCAGGTGAGCGTGCGCTCGAGCTTCACCTCGCACATGTCCACCGATGCGCGAGTGCCGGGCGTCTCCGACGAATCCATCGCGCTGAAGACTTTGCCTCCGGCCTCCATGTCCTCCGCGCTCTCAAAGGACTGAAGGACCACCGCCGTTCCCTGTGCCTCGTCGAACAGGATCTTGAGACCCGTGGCGGGCACGCCGGGCGGCGGCCCGTCGGACTCCTCGATGCGAGCGAGGAGCTCCTGCATCCGCTCGGCAGATACGTCGGTGAACCTGACGGCGCGTACATACATGACAGCAACCTCCTCGATCGTGGGATACCGACCATATTCGGTCTGGCCCGGGCCGTCGAGTCCTCGGCTCGAGCTGCCCTGAGAGAATCTTGGCAGTCGCGGTCCGCCTTGCTTTCTTGCTCCCGAGTCACTTCCGCTCCGGCGCAGCTCGCGATCCGACCGCCGACCCCCCCACCCCCGGAAACCGAAGAGTGGGGGGACGCGGCGACCACTTGCTGCATCGGCTAGCCGATGTAGGCGATTGCGATTGCCATCGCGTCGTCGATCGGATGATGCCCTTCCGGCACGTTGTAGATCCCGTGCAGGCGGATCGTCTGGTTTTTGCTGATGGTCGAGATCGGGTTCCCCGTGCAAACGCCCATCGACGAGACGTGTTTACGTCCGTCGGGGGTTTCGTAGCCCGGCCCCCCGTAGCCCGCAACCGAGTTGCAGAGCAGGGTGCCGCCGGTGCTCTCGTTGGTCAATTCGATGTTCACGCCGTGGTCGTGGATGTGACCGGCAGCGGCGATCAGTTTGCCGCCGAAGCTGGCTTTCCAGTCGTAGTGGGTGTCGCTGAGCCCGATCGGAACCGAGATGTAGGAGTTCAACGAGCATTGGTTGGCATCGAACCAGACCGGCCGCACCGGCGCGCGGCTGGTGTGGTCGCTGCCGGTGGCGTACTTCCAGGTCATCCGGATTTTCACCGTTTTGCTGGTCGTTTCCCAGTTCATCAGGTCGAAGACCATGTTCCAGGTCTCGCTGCTGTTGACCTTGTAGCCGTAGGGCAGCGATTGGAGATCGACCGCCGTGCGCTCGTCGCCGGAAGCAAAGAAGCGTTCGCCAAGAACACCGGGTCCTTTGCCGGCGCAGGTGACGTCGGACTTGCCGCTCGACTGGGCTGCGAACATCGCGTGGTGGAGCATCGGGCCCTGGCTGATGGTCGCTTTGGTCCCGTCGGTGTAGACGAGATCGGGCGTGACTCCGATGATCGAACAGCCGGTGCACGGCTTGGCGACGTTGGTGACGATTTTGTTGGTGATCATCCCCGCGCCCTCGTGGTCGTGCGGGTCGCCGTTGCCGGCCGGAATGGTGTACGGGCCGTAGTCGATCGTTTTGGTCGTGATCGCTGCATTGGCCGCACCTGCCTGCAGCACGAAGGCCGCGACAGCGCAGACGAGCAGCGTCAACCGCTTGGAAGTTGGCATGAATTCCTCCCCTAGAATTAAAGCTGACTAATTGCTAAACCTTACAAGGATTGCAATCGAGCAATCGGCAGGACCGAGGCCGAGATCGGAGTAGCGGGCGTCGAGCACGCGACGTCGTAGCTCGACGATGCCAATAGGCGCCGGTCTTGCACGCCCGTCCAAAAGGACACACGAAACCAATGGCCGCTTCTCGGGGTACTGGTGCGCATGAACCGGATCGCCTTTGTCGTGACCTACTTGGCTGGCGTAGCCGCCGCCGTCATCCTGCTCAACGCCAACAGCGGAAACGGTGAGTTGGCAATCGCGATCTGGGCGGTTGCCTCGGTGCTGCTTGGATGGGGAACCGGGCAGCTCGGCTTCGTGTTCCTCGCCCTCCTGGCGGTTCCCTTCGCGGTTCCCTTCGGCTATCCAGACCACTACGAGTACAGCGAGCCCTTGCCGATCTGGTGGTCAGCGATGTTCTGCGCCTTCGCCTCTGCCTTCTTGATCTTCGCCGGCGCGCTCATAAAGAACCTCGTCGACGCCAGATGACGTGTGGATTGCTGGGCGATCGAAGGCCCCATGCGGCTAGCCCGCCCTTGCGATGTAGACAGCCTTCGTGTGAGCGCGCTCGTCAAGCGGCTGCCTCAGTATCCCGTCCGTATAGAGGCCGTAGACATCGACCAGGGTAAGGCCGGCGCGCTTGACCGCTGATCGTATTTCGGCATCGGGAAAGTGGCGCTGCCGATGCTCATGCGTTTTCGTCGGCCCCCCATCCTCTTCAAGGACCGCTTCGCAAATCGATCCCGGCTCCGCATCTCCGGCAGTCTGACCACGCCAAACAAGCCTCCGCCCGGCATGCTCGACCACGACGGTCTCGGCGAAGAAGCCGCGATAGGCAACCAGCGTGTTGACGTCGAATAGCAGCAGACCCCTCGGGGCGAGGTTTGCCCCCATCCCGCTCAGGGCCTCGAGCAGCTCGTCCTCGCTGAGCAGGTAGTTGATCGAATCGTCCAGCGCCCAGACAAGATCGAACTTGCCGATCTCGGGCAAGCCTCGCATGTCAGCCACCGACAGCGGCACTGCCTCTCCGACCTTTGCCCGTGCGCGCGCCAGCATCGCGGGCGAGATGTCGCACGCAGTCACCTCCCATCCCCGGTCGAGCATCGGCAGGAAGCTCTTTCCGGTCCCGCACGCCACGTCGAGCAGGCGCTTTCCACGCAGACCGTTGCGCTCAAGCGCCGAGACCAACTCGCCTATCCAAAGCTCGTCGTCGTAGTGAGCGGTGAAGAGGTCGTAGACGGGGGCCATAGCCTCATAGGTGGCCTTCGCATCGCCGGTCACGGTCCTAAGCAGACCTGGCCATTGCTGGAATAAGTTTCAGCAATGAGCGCGAGAGCGGGCCTACGGTCGGGCCTTTTGCGCAGACCCTGCGAAGCCCAGAACGAGGAAGGGAGGTGATGAGTGACCCGACCAGCAGCGAAGTCTACGTCAGCCTCGCGCTCGCGCCCTGCCACTCGCGGGTCCAGAACCAAGCCTGCTCGGGGTCGATTCGGCCATCCGTACCTCGCAAAGCAGGACTACCGCACCATCGACCGCCCTATCCGACAGGCGGTTTTATGGGCTGATGAAGATCGCCCTAGTCACAGCCTCAATTCTGACCTGCCATTAGGGGCGGGCTGCCGGAATCAAGCGGGCGGCAATCCATCAAGCAACTGCCCCGGCGTTACCTCGACCGCTTTAGCAAGCCGTTCCAACGTGGAAACCTGCGGATCGCGTTTCCCCATCTCGATCCGACTGATCTCCCCGGCGTAGACCCCGCTTCGCTCTGCAACCTGTTCCTGGGTCAATTCAAGCCGTTCGCGCGCCGCACGGAGGTTAGGGCCGAGGGCGGTCATCGCCGCAATCCTCTGTCCTCTTGACAAGAACCTCCATGGGAAATTTCGCAAATCGTCGGGTAGCGTTCCGTTTCCCCCGTGCCGCATCTCAACGGAAAAAGGGGGCCGATCCGGCCCCAAGCGTCGGGGCCAGATCGGCCCCTTGCACCCACGGCTCTAGCCGTGCTTGGCGATCTGCAAGGTCGCGCTGACCTGCGGGATTTGCGCGATCCGCACCTTCTCTCACCCCCTCTCGTCGTCAGCCCCGGCTCGAGTCGCCGGGGAGAAACAGCTCAATGTCTGCACGGCTTAGCCGTGCTTATAGATGTGAACGCTGGGAATCGCGCCGTCGATCCTGATGATCGTCACCTGTCTTCACCCCCTCTAGCTCCGGTGATTTCCCCGGTGATTCCGGGAATCGCCAAATGCTAAGGGAATCTTGACTGAAGAGGGTTTACTGAGGTGGCGATGTGCAGGCTACCTACCTGACAAATATGATCTGTGAGTCCTGAATGTGCAATC
>DASSXC010000177.1:0-7192 GCA_035704205.1 Solirubrobacterales bacterium
GAGGTGCCCAGGCGCCCCCTCCCACCCCGGCATGAACCGCCGCCGCAATGAGACCGCCGAAAACGCCAGCGAGAGAACTAGGACTGCCAGCAAGACAACGCCGAGGATGTAAGAGCCCGCGCTAACCACGGGAGCCTCTCGCGAGCTGCGCCGCTAGCCGCCGAGCCCGGTGACGACGATCGGCGTCTCCCCTTCGGCGACCATCCCCTGCGCCCGCGCCTTGCGGCTGATCACGATCGGGTCGTCGGCCGTCTGGATGCGCTTGTGGAGACGCTTGTTTTCGCGCAGCTTCTCGTGGAACTCGGCCTTGGCGGCGGTGGTCGCCGTGTAGGTCTTGACGAAGTCGATCGCCGGGTTGAGATAGGAGTAGAGGACCGCGGCCAGAACCAGCGTCAGGGCCACTCGCCCGACCCGATCCCAGTGGATGCGACTGCCGCCGCGCCGCGCCGCGGGCTTGCGCCGCGCCGAGGGGCGTCGTTTCGGCCGGGACTGAGCTTTGCGGGTCGTCGCTTTGCGCGTGGTCGTCCTGCGTGCCGGCCGGGAGCGGGTCGCCATACCCGGTCCTACGCGGCCGAGCCCCGCATTCCTGCATCTAAGCGACGCGCTGGGCGAAAGCGTTCAAGCCCGGGAACTCGGCGGCGCTGCCAAGCTCTTCCTCGATGCGTAGGAGCCGGTTGTACTTGGCGACGCGATCAGAGCGCGAGGGCGCCCCGGTCTTGATCTGACCGGCGCCGGTGCCGACCGCGAGATCGGCGATCGTCGTGTCCTCGGTCTCACCGGAGCGGTGGGAGATCACCGCCGTGTAGCCGGCCTCGCGGGCCACGCGGATCGCCTCGAGCGTCTCGCTGAGCGTGCCGATCTGGTTGACCTTGACCAGGATCGAGTTGCCGACGCCGAGCTCGATCCCGCGTCGCAGCCGCTGCGGATTGGTGACGAAGAGGTCGTCACCGACGAGCTGCACCCGGCCGCCGACCCTCTCGGTCAAGAGCTTCCAGCCGTCCCAATCCTCCTCGTCCATGCCGTCCTCGATCGAGACGATCGGATAGCGGCCGCAGGCGTCCTCCCAGTAGGCCGCCATCTCCTCGGAAGACAGGGAGCGGCCCTCATGCTCCAGCACATATGCCCCACCTTCGCAGACCTCGCTCGTCGCCGGGTCGAGGGCGATGAACACGTCGGAGCCCGGCTCGTAGCCGGCCGCCTCGACCCCCGCCAAGACCGCCTGCAGCGCGGCCTCGTTGGAGTCGAGGTTGGGCGCGAAGCCGCCCTCGTCGCCCACCGCGGTCGACAACCCCTTGGAAGCGAGGCTCTTCTTCAGCGCGTGGAAGACCTCGGTCCCGACGCGCAGGCAATCGGCAAAGCTCGACGCGCCCGCCGGGACGACCATGAACTCCTGGAAATCGACGGAGTTGTCGGCGTGGGCGCCGCCGTTGAGCACGTTCATCATCGGCACCGGCAGGAGGCTCGGCTCCCCGCCGCCATACAGCTCTGCCAGGTAGCGATAGAGCGGCTGACCGGAGTCGGAGGCCGCGGCCTTGGCTGCCGCCAGCGAAACGCCGAGGATCGCGTTGGCGCCGAGCCGGCCCTTGTTGGGAGTGCCGTCGAGCTCGATCATCGTCGCGTCCAGCGCACCCTGCTCGGCGGCGCGGGCGCCGGTCAAGGCGGCGGCGATCTCGCCGTTGACGTTCTCCACCGCCCGCGATACGCCCTTGCCGAGCCAGGCCTCGCCGCCGTCGCGCAGCTCGACCGCCTCGAACTCGCCGGTGGAGGCGCCGGACGGCACCGCGGCCGCACCGCGGGCTCCCGAAGCCAGGGTCACCTCGACCTCGATGGTCGGATTGCCGCGCGAATCGAGGATCTGGCGCGCGTGGATCGATGAGATTGCGCTCACGAGGTGGGCGAGTCTATCGACGGCCGACGCTGTCGGCGGGGCTATTCCGAAGGCGCTTCTGCGGGTGGCGCTTCTTCAGGCGGGGCTTCCCCGCCGGTCGGCGGGGCGCCGAGACCCGGCACACCCGTCGGTGCTTCCGCGCCTTCTCCCGCTTCTCCCACCGGCCGCGGGCGCTGGGGCATCGGTTTGCCCTGCGGTTCGAGCGGCGTGATGCTTCCCGGCAGGGCCGGGGCGAGCTGGAAGACCGGTGCCGGGCAGGCTTCGGGCAGGCCGCCTTTCGGGTTCTCTTCGTAACAGGCCGGAGGGGCCGAAGCGGGGTGGCCATCTGACTTGTAGTTGGCGCAGCGTTCGATCACGAAGCCGTCGGCGCAGAAGGTCCGCGAGGTCCATTCATCGTTGAAGGTGACGACGAACCCTTGGAAGTATTCCTGTCCGAGCCGCTGGGTCAGCGTGCTTTCGATCTGGCTTTCGACCGCTTTCAATTCCTGCACGCTTTCCCGCGTGGATTTGATGACTTCGAAAACGGTGTATCCCCGTTTGTTTTCGATTGGGCCTTCGACACGGCCCTCAGGCGCGGCAAAAATTTCCTTATTGAGCGGTTCTTCCAGGATTCCTTCCTGGACGCCTCTCTGCACCCCGCCGGTGGCTTTGGTCGCGGGATCTTCGGAGTATTTTTTCACCGCTTTGGACCAGTTTTTCGCCGAGTTGTCACTGGCCACCGCGTCAAGCCCTTCTTCGGCTTTCTTTTTGTCCTTGTTGACGATCAGACGCACGTCCCGGCTCGGTTTCTGCGTGAATTGGGTCGCCTTGGCGGCCTCGTAGTAGTCCTCGATTTCGCTCTGACTCGGTTTCGGCGCCTTTTCCTGCAGTTGTTCCTGGAGCTGGGTGCTGAGCATCTGGATTTCCACGCGTTCGCGGACATCGGCCGGCGTGTAGCGCGATTCTTTGAGGAATTTCTGGAATTCGGCGTCAGATTTGAAGCTTTCTTTCTTCACTTTTTTGAGTTCTTTGGTGACTTCCTTGTCACTCACTTCGATGTCCCATTCAGCCGCAATTCCATGAATCCAGATGCCTTCGAAGACGGATTTCAGCGCGGTTTCTTTCAGTTCGTCGTATTTCGGATCACCTGGCTTGGGCGCTTTTTTCGCGCCTTCCTGCGCAGCCGCCAGCTCGATCGCGTGTTCGACTTTTTCCTCGGAGACTTCGCCGAGATCGCCCGGCACGCCCTTGACCAAGGCCGCATCGCCGTCGGGAATGCTCGGATCGCCGACGCCCTCGGCCATCGCGACGACGATGAAGAGGACGAGGAAGAGGACTCCGAACAGGATCAGGCCACGGCGACGCGTCGCCGCAGGGCCGCGAGCGTTGTCGCCCCCGCCCTTGCCAGACGTCCCTCTCCTACCCTTGTCCGGACTCACGAGGCTGGGAGCATATCTTTTTCGACTAAATCGGAGCTCAACGCAACGCGAAGGCCCTCGACCATCGCGAGGACAGCCCCAAGGCGAGCTTCGGGCTCGTCGGGAACGCGCACCGAAGCGGTTTTCTCCCGCCACTCGTACAGCGCCCCCTCGACCTGCTCGGACAGCTTGCCCGCCGCCTCGGAATCGAGCTCGACGCCGACCACGCTGAGCCTGCCGCCGCGCAGCTCGACGCTGCGCGCGCCGGCAAGGCGCAGCTCGATCCGGGCGCGCTGCAGAGCCAGCAGGTTCTCCGCCTCGGCGGGCGGCGGGCCGAAGCGGTCGCTGAGCTCGTCGCGGATCGCCCGCAGATCGCCCGGCGCCCGGGCGGCGACGATGCGCCGGTGGACGTCGATCTTCGCCGCCTCGAAGGGGATGAAGGAGGCGGGCAGGTAGGCGTCGACGGGGACGTCGAAGCGCAGTGGCTCGGGGGACTCCTCGCCCTCTCCGGCGGCGCCGGCCTCGGCCACGGCCTCGTCGATCATCTGGCAGTAGAGCTCGAAGCCGACCGCGGCGACGTGGCCGGACTGCTCGTCGCCGAGCAGGTCGCCGGCGCCGCGGATGTCGAGGTCGCGCATCGCGATCCGGAAGCCGGAGCCGAGCTCGGTGTGGTCGGCGAGGGTCGAGAGCCGCGCGGCGGCATCCTCGGTAAGCGCCTCGGCCGAGGGGTAGAGCAGGTAGGCGAAAGCGCGCTCGCGCGAGCGCCCCACCCGGCCGCGGATCTGGTAGGCCTGGGCGAGGCCGAGCCGGTCGGCGCGCTCGACGATCAGCGTGTTCGCGGTCGGGATGTCGAGCCCCGACTCGATGATCGTCGTCGTCACCAGGCAGTCGGCCTCACCACGCAGGAAGCTCATCATCGTCCCCTCCAGCTCGGCCTCGTCCATCTGCCCGTGCGCTTCGGCGACGCGAGCTTTCGGCACCAGCGCCCGCAGGCGCTCGGAGATCTCGGGCAGGCTCTCGATCCGGTTGTGGAGGAAGAAGGCCTGGCCACCGCGCTCCAGCTCGCGCTCGAGCGCCCTCTGCACGAGGTCCTCGTCGTAGGGCCCGACGTAGGTGCGGACCGGGCGGCGGCCCTCGGGTGGGGTCTCGATCACCGAGATGTCGCGCAACCCGGCGAGGCTCATCTGCAGGGTGCGCGGGATCGGCGTGGCTGAGAGCGCCAGTACGTCGACCTTCAGCTTCATCTGCCGCAGCAGCTCCTTCTGCTTGACGCCGAAGCGCTGCTCCTCGTCGACGATCAGCAAGCCGAGGTCCTTGGCGCGCACATCGCGGGAGAGCAGGCGGTGGGTGCCGACGAGGACGTCGACCTCGCCCGCCTCGAAGCGTTTCAGGACCTCCTTCACCTCGGCCGGCCTGCGCAGCCGCGAGACCCAGTCGAGGGTGAAGGGGAGATCGGCAAGGCGCTCGCGGAAGGTGCCGAAGTGCTGCTGGGCGAGGATCGTGGTCGGAGCCAGCATCATCACCTGCTTGCCATCGGAAGCCGCCTTGACGGCGGCGCGCAGCGCCACCTCGGTCTTGCCGAAGCCGACGTCGCCACAGACCAGGCGGTCCATCGGCTGCTCGGATTCCATGTCCCCCTTGACCGCCTCGATCGCCTCCATCTGGTCGGCGGTCTCGCGGTAAGGGAAGGCGGTCTCCATCGTGATCTGCCACTCGCCGTCGGGCGGGAAGGGGTGCCCCTTGCGGGTCCGTCGCTCCGCGTACAGGTTGAGCAGCTCGCCCGCCAGGGCGCCCGCGGCTTTGCGAGCGCGCGCCTTCATGTTCTGCCAGCGTTTGCCGCCCAGCGCCGAGAGCGACGGTTCGGCGCCGGCACCGACGTAGCGGCTCAGCTTGGCCAGCTGGTCGGTGGGGACGTAGACGCGGTCCTCGCCCTTGTATTCGAGGTAGAGGTAGTCGCGGCTGACGCCGCCGACCTCGCGGGTCTCGAAACCGGCGAAGCGGGCGACGCCATGGTCCTCGTGGACGACGTGGTCGCCGACCCGGAGGTCGCTGAAGGCGAGGCGGCCGCGGCCGGCGCCGGGGACGCGCTCCTCGGCGCGCTTGCGCCGGTGGACGAGGCGGCGGAAGGGATAGACGGCGAGGCGCAGCTCGGGGCTGACGAAGCCCTCGCGCAGGCGCGCCTCGGCGAAGGCCAGGCCGGGATCGGGCGAGAGACGGCCGTCGAGCAGGACCGCGTCGAGGCGGTCGAGGCCGTAGCGCGAGCGCTCCGCCTCGCCGCGGTTGTCGAAGGCGACGACCGTGCGGTAGCCGGAGCGAACCAGTTTCTCCAGCTCGCCCTCGGCCTCTTTGACGCTGCGCGCCGGCGACTCGGCGCGCGAGGCGCGGAAGGCGGCCTCGTCGTCCTCACCGGCCCCGCTGATGCTGAGCAGGGCACGGGCGGCCAAGGGCGCCGCCACGTCGACGTAGAGGTGGCGGGCGTCGTCGGCGTGCATCGCAGCGGTGGCGTCCTCCCAGTGATCGCGCAGCGCCGGGTCGATCTCCTCGGCGGCGGCGAGGATCACCGCGGCCTCGGCGGGGACGAGGTCAAGTGGCGCCCCGAAGTGCTCCAGCGGCAGCGCCTCCGCGGCGCTCGGTGCCTCCCTCCCCTCCTCGGCCGCCTCCATCGCCGCCAGCTCGGCCACTTCGCGGTGCTCGGCGTCGAGCTCGGCCGCGGGCGCCAGCTCGACCCGCTCCGCATCGCCCAGCGAGCGCTGGGTGAAGGTCGAGAACCAGCGCATCGACTCGATCTCGTCGCCGAACAGCTCGATCCGCACGGCGCGCTCCTCGGTCGCCGGAAAGACGTCGAGGATGCCGCCGCGGACGGCGAACTGGCCGCGCTCCTCCACCTGCTCGACCCGCTCGTAGCCAGCCGCGACGAGGTCGCGGGCGGCGCCGTCGAGCTCGACCTCGCCGCCCTGCTCCAAGACGAAGCCGGCCGGCCGCAACGAGGCGTCGGGCACCGCCTCGGCGAGTGCGGTGGCGCTGGCGACGACGATCGCGTCATCGCCGTCGCGCAGTGCGTCGAGGGCGTCGATTCGCAGGCCGACGAGGTGCGGCGGCGGGGTGACGTGCGAGGCGTAGCCGGTACCGCGCGAGGGGTAGAAACGGACTCGGCGGGGCGCCAGGTACGCGCGCAGGTCGGCGGCCAGGTCGCGGGCCGAGCGATCGTCGGCGCTGACCAGCAGGGCGGGCCTGCCGGCCAGGCCACGGTCGTCCTCGAGCAGCGTGGCGAGCAGCAGCGGGCGCAGGGTCGCCGAAGCGCCCAACTCGACCGGCTCCCCACCGGATGCCGCGCGCACGTCGCCGGCGAGCGCGTGCAGGCGCTCGTTCTCGGCGGCGATTTCGAGTAGTGGGCGTAGTGACATGGCAGGCAGAGCGCCCGGATCGCTCGATCCGGGCAGAGCCGCCGATTCTAGTTCGACGGGCTAGGCTGCTTCGCGATGCGATTGCGACGCCCATTCGCCGCCCTTTCGACCCTCGGTCTCTTCGCCCACAACGCCTTCGAGACGCGCGCCGGAGTGGGGCTCGTCTTCGAGCCGCAACTCGGCCGCCGCGGAGCGTACGCGCTCTGGAGTGGCCTCATCCCGCTCGGACTCCTGGCCGCGGCGCGGGGCGGGAAGTGGGGCGAGCGGATCTCCGCCTTCAACGCCGGGATCGGCGTCGCCGGCGTCGCCGTCCACTTCAAGGCCTGGCCCTGGTCGCTGCACGGCGGCGTGCCGATGCTCGACGAAGCCGAGGGGCTGCGCGAGGACCAGCTCCCCGTTTACAACGCCGTGCTCTGGGCCTGGGGGGTCTCCAGCGCGCTCAGCCTGTCGAGGGAGACCCGCCCGGGCTCGCGCGGCTTCGCGATCGCCGGCCTGCTCAACTT
>DASSXC010000178.1:0-5811 GCA_035704205.1 Solirubrobacterales bacterium
AGGGCCGGCGAGGGCCTGCTGGTGCAGCGGGTGACCGGGGTGCACTCCGGCGTCAACCCGGTCACCGGGGTGTTCTCGGTCGGCGCCTCGGGACGGGCGATCAGGGATGGCGAGCGGGCCGAGCCGCTGCGCGAGTTCACCATCGCCAGCGACTTGGTCTCGATGCTGCGCGCGGTCCGGGCGGCCGGATCGACGCCCCGCTGGGTGCCCTTCGGGGGCTCGGTCAGCACCCCGCCGTTGCTGATCGGCGAGATGACTGTCAGCGGCTCCTGAGGGCTCGCCCCGCGCCAGGCACGCAATTACGCCGTGTCCGCTGTTAGATTGCCGCGCGACCGCAACGACGACGGAGGAGCTTCGACGTGACCAAGTCTGAGTTTTTGGACCAACTGGCAGCTGATGAGCGTGTGGGCAGCAAGAAGGCCGCGAGCGACGCGCTCGACGCTGTGCTCGAGACGATCACCGACACCCTGAGCGGCGGCGGTGAGGTCAGCTTCACCGGCTTCGGCAAATTCCACGTCGCCGAGCGTGGCCCGCGCCAGGGCGTCAACCCGCGCACCGGTGAGCGGATCACGATTCCGGGCGGCAAGGTCCCCCGCTTCTCCGCCGGCTCGGCGCTGAAGGCCAAGGTCAAGGGCTGAGCTCCAGAGCACCCGCCAGAGTCCTCGCCGCCGCCGCGGTCATCTGCGGCTTCGTCGTCGTGATCGTCCTGATCGCGGCGACGCTCGGCGGCGGGGATGGCAACAGCGGTGATGGCCGGAACCGCACCGAGCGCGTCGAGGACACCAACGACCACCGTCCCGTCCCTGAGTCCTACGAAGTCCAGAGCGGCGACACGCTCACCTCGATCGCCCACGAGACGGGCGTCCCCGTGGCGGTGATCGTCAAGCTGAATCCCGGCGTCGACCCGCAGATCCTGGTCGCCGGCGAACGGCTCAAGCTGCGGTGAGCGGGCGGCTTCTTGCCGCGGTTCTGGCTGTCGCGCTCCTGGGCGTTTCGGCCGCGGGTCCTGTCGCGGCAGAGGCGGCACCGCGGCTCGAAGCCAAGGCCTGGGCGTTGATCGATGCTCGTACTGGCGATGTGCTGGCGTCGCATGGGGCCTCGGAGCGACTGCCAATTGCCAGCACCACCAAGTTGATGACGGCCTACGTTGCTCTGAAAGAGCTGCCGCTGGGGCAGATCGTTCGGGCTGCGCCTTACTCGCCTATCTACGGCGAGTCGCTGCTTGAATTGCGCCCGGGGCAGCGGGTCAGCGTGAAGGACCTGCTCTATGGCCTGATCCTGCGCAGCGGCAACGATGCGGCCTATGACCTCGCTCTTGCCGCGGCGGGCTCGGAGGCTGCTTTCGTCCGTCAGATGAACCTGCGCGCCGCGGCGTTGGGGCTCTCGAACACTCACTACGCCAACCCGATCGGCCTCGACGAGGTCGGCAACCACTCGAGTGCGCTCGATTTGACCACGCTGGCACGGCGACTGCTCGAGGAGCCCGCCTTCGCCGAGATCGCCGCCTCACGCAGCGCCGAGCTGCGCAGCTTGCGGCCGCCACGACGGATCGAGACGATCAACGACTTCCTGCTCGAGGAGCCCTGGGCGACGGGGGTGAAGACCGGGCACACCTTCGGCGCCGGCTACGTACTGGTCGGGTCTGGGCGGCGCAGGGGGGTCGAGCTGATCTCCGCCGTGCTCGACACCTGGACCGAGACGGCGCGCGATGCGGAGACGGCGCGCCTGCTCGAATACGGCTTCTCTCGATACCGCAGGCGGGTGCCGATCCACGCCGGGCAGATCCTCGCCGAACCCTCGATTCGCTACTCGGGAGGCGAGCTGCCGCTGCGCGCCGCGAGGACCGTGGCGGTTGGCGTGCGCCGCGGCCAGCGCCTCCGGCTCGTGGTCAGGGCTCCGGAGGAGGTCGAGGGACCGCTTCGCCGGGGGGCCAGGCTGGGCATCGCGATCGTCCTGGTCGACGGCCGCCGCACCGCGTCGGTGCCGTTGCGAGCCGGTCGGATGGTGGAGGAGGCCAGCACCTTCGACCGGGTGCGCGGCTTCGTCCGCGACGACTTGCTCTGGATCGTTTTGGCTTTGTCAGCGATACTGCTCATGGCGGCTCTGTGGAGGCGCCGTATGAGAGCCAGGCGATGATTCTCACCGTAACCCTCAATGCCGCGATCGACCGCACGGTCGCGGTTCCCAACTTCCGCCTCGGCCATCGCCACCGGTCGGTCGAGAGCCGCACGGTCGCCGGCGGCAAGGGGATCAACGTCGCCCGGGCCCTGCGCCTGCTCGGGCGGCCGGTGATCGCCACCGGCTTCGCCGGTGGGCCGACCGGCAATCGCATGCTGGAACAGCTGCGCCGGGAGGCGATCCTCACCGATTTCACCTGGATCGCGGGGGAGACGCGGATCAACATGTCGGTGGTCGACCCGACCTCGGGGGACCAGACGGAGATCAACGAGCGCGGCCCGGCCGTCAGCCCGGAGGAGGTCGAGCGCTTCGTCGAGCGGCTGCGCTACCTCGCCGACGGGGCGAGGATCTGCGTGCTCGCCGGGACCCTGCCGCCCGGTGCCGGCGCGGAGCTCTACGCCCGCCTGGTCGAGGACCTGCGCGAGTGCGGCGTCAAAGCGATCCTCGATTCCGAGGGAGAGTCGATGCTCGCCGGCCTGCGCGCGGGCGCCTCGGTGGTCACCCCCAACGAGCGTGAGGCCGAGGAGCTGGTCGGGCAGGAGTTCTCCGACGGCGAGGACTTCATCCACGGGCTCTCCGAGCTGGTCCGCCTCGGGGCCGGCGAAGCGGCGATCACGCGGCCCGACGGGTGCGTCGGGGTGGTCGGCGAGGGGTCCGAGCGGCGGATCGTCGAAGTTCGCACCAAGCCGCTGGAGGCGGTTTCCACGGTCGGCTCCGGCGACGCCTTCCTGGCCGGCTACGCCGCCGCCCTCTACGACGGCCGCGAGCCGGCCGATTGCCTCGCCTATGGCGTCGCCTGCGGGGCCGAGTCGACCCAGCACTTCGGCGCCGGCACCGTCGACCGCCGCCGGGTCGAGCGGCTGCTCGACGAGGTCGAGGTCCGCGACCTGGAGGTCCCCGCGGAAGTGTAGTCTGGGCCTTCAACGCCACCACTTCCCTGGAGGATCGATTTGGAGATCGATATCGGTCGAGGCAAGAAGGGGCGGCGCGCCTACGGATTCGATGACATCGCGATCGTTCCGTCGCGCCGCACCCGTGATCCCGACGACATAGACATCAGCTGGGACCTCGGTCCCTACCGCTTCGAGCTGCCGCTCGTCGCCTCGGCCATGGACGGGGTCGTCAGTCCCGATACGGCCGTCCTGGTCAATCAGATCGGCGGCCTGGGCGTGCTCAACCTGGAGGGCATCTGGACCCGCTTCGAGGACGCCGAGGAGCAGCTCGAGAGGATCGCCGCCGCACCCAAGCACCAGGCGACGCGGATCATGCAGGAGATCTACGCCGAGCCGGTCAAGCCGGAGCTGATCGGCAGGCGGATCGCCGAGATCAAGGAGCGGGGAGCGGTCGCCTGCGGCTCCCTCACCCCGCAGAAGGTGCGCGAGCACTACGAGATCGCGGTCGAGGCGGGGATCGACATCCTCGTCATCCAGGGCACGGTGATCTCCGCCGAACACGTCTCGACCACGGTCGAGCCGCTCAACCTGAAGGAGTTCATCGCCGAGGTGCCGGTGCCGACCGTGGTCGGCGGCTGCGCCTCCTACTCGACCGGGCTGCATTTGATGCGGACCGGCGCGGTCGGCGTCTTGGTCGGCGTCGGACCGGGCGCCGCCTGCACGACGCGCGGCGTGCTCGGGATCGGCGTCCCGCAGGCGACCGCCATTGCCGACGTCGCCGCCGCCCGCGCCCAGCACATGCTGGAGACCGGCGAGTACGTCAACGTGATCGCCGACGGCGGCATGCGGACCGGCGGTGACGTCTCCAAGGCGATCGCCGTCGGCGCCGACTCGGTGATGGTCGGCTCGCCGCTGGCCCGTGCCAAGGAGGCGCCGGGTCGCGGCTTCCACTGGGGGATGGCGACCTTCCACCCCTCGCTGCCGCGCGGCACCCGGGTCTCGACCAAGCAGGACGGGACGATGGAGGAGATCCTGCTCGGCCCGGCCCAGGAGAACGACGGCACCTTCAACCTGATGGGAGCGCTGAAAACCTCGATGGCGACGACCGGCTATGAGGACATCCGCTCCTTCCAGCGGGCCGAGGTGATGGTTGCGCCGGCCCTGCAGAGCGAGGGGAAGAAGTTGCAGAACGAGCAGTCGGTTGGCATGGGGTCGAACGGGCGGGCTGCGGTATCGGCGGGGGTCGCGGTATCGGATGACTAGGGACGCTTACGCGTTGGGCCGGCGGGTCCTGTCGCGGGGGCGGGGTGCCCTTCTTGCGCTGCGATCTGCTCCGGGCACAGGGATCGAGCACCGCCAGGGATTGGGCCTCGCCCTCCGCAGACTCCGCGCGGCGAAGCACACCCCGCCCCCACGCCACCCCCCGGCAGAGGCGTGAGCGACGCACTCCTAAAAGCCCAGACCCCCGAGGCGGCTGCGGGCGCGTCCGTTGACCCGCATGCTGTCGAGGAGGTTCTTGTCCTTGATTTCGGTGGCCAGTATTCGCAGCTGATCGCAAGGCGCATCCGCGAATGTGGAGTGTTTGCCGAGTTGCTTCCGGCTACTGCGTCCCCGGACGCAATTCGCGACCGGCAGCCAAAAGCTCTTGTCCTGTCCGGTGGCCCGGCGTCTGTCTACGAGCCCGGCGCCCCTGCATTCCCCACCGACCTTCTCGACCTCGGCATTCCCATGCTCGGCATCTGTTACGGGATGCAGGCGATGGTCCAGGCGCTTGGGGGGAAGGTCGAAGGGGCGGAGTCGGGGGAGTTTGGGCGGGCTGAGTTGACGTTGCGTAACAGCGGTGGGCGGTTGCTGGGTGGGTTGCCGGAGGAGCAGAGCTGTTGGATGAGCCACCGCGACGCCGTGTTCGAGCCGCCGCCCGGGTTCACCGCGCTGGCCTCGACTCCGGCCTCGCCGGTCGCCGCCTGCGAGGCGCCGGATCGGGGCCTCTACGGCATCCAGTTCCACCCCGAGGTCGTCCACACGCCCTACGGGACCGAGGTCCTGACCCGCTTCCTGCGCGACATCGCCGCCTGCGAGGAGCAGTGGTCGCCGCAATCGGTGATCGAGGAGCAGGTGGCGGTGATCCGCGCCCAGGTCGGCGAGGGTCGGGTGATCTGCGGGCTCTCGGGTGGGGTCGACTCCTCGGTTGCGGCGCTGCTCGTCCACCGCGCGCTCGGCGAGCAGCTGACCTGCGTCTTCGTCGACCACGGCCTGATGCGGCTGAACGAGGCGGAGCAGGTCGTCGCCGCCTTCGAGCAGTTCGGCATCCCGCTGGTCCACGTCGAGGCCGAGGAGCGCTTCCTCGCCCGTCTCGCCGGCGTCGACGAGCCCGAGCGCAAGCGCAAGATCATCGGTGAGGAGTTCATCCGCGTCTTCGAGGAGGAGGCGGCGAAGCTCGAGGACGCCGCCTACCTGGTCCAGGGCACGCTCTACTCCGACGTGATCGAGTCGGGAGGGAGCGACGCCGCCGACACGATCAAGTCCCATCACAACGTCGGCGGCCTCCCCGATGACCTCGAATTCGAGCTGGTCGAGCCGCTGCGGATGCTCTTCAAGGACGAGGTCCGCGCGGTGGGGGCCGAGCTGGGCCTGCCCGAGCGGATGGTCTGGCGCCAGCCGTTCCCGGGCCCCGGCCTCGCGATCCGGATCATCGGCGACGTCACCGAGGAGCGCCTCGCGATCCTGCGCCGCGCCGACG
>DASSXC010000179.1:0-5418 GCA_035704205.1 Solirubrobacterales bacterium
CGGAGTGGGCGCGCATCCGCGCCCGCCAGGTCTCGATCGCGGCGAGGAACCCCGCCTCGCTCAGCTCGGCCATCGCGGTGACGTGCTCGGGTGAGTTGATCAGGACCTCGTGACCGCCGACAGCCGGCCGGGAGGCAAAGAGGTCGGGCTCGCCCGCGCGGCGCGACTCCAGCAACGGGTCGCCCGAGCTGGCGAAGGCGCCGGCTTCCCCACTCGTCCCGCCATCGCGCGGTTCTTTATTCAAGCCGTCCTTTAATACGGAACCACGCGATGGGTCGGCCAGGGCCGGATAGAGGTTGGGCACGACGCGGGTCGTCCAGCCGGGCGTGTCGGGCTCACCTCCCGCCGGCCGCACGGCGCAGACCTCGGGCGGGGTCTTCTCCTCGCGGCCCGCGCAGAACGGACATCCTTCGGCGCCCTTCTCGTCTTCGCTCGCGCGTTTGAACCCGTGCGGACGGTCGGCCCGGCCGGGCGCGAGGATCGTCCGCAGCCCGCTGAGCTGATCGATGCGGATCTCGGGCGCGCTCAGGGCTAGATCCGCGAGGGAGGAAGGTCGTCCGGGTCCGGCTCGGGTGCGTCAGGAGGTGGCGGCGGAGCTGGTCTCGGCCCGGTTTTGGACGGCGTTTTCCGCTCGGTCGCGCTCAGGAACGGCTCCAAGACGTCCATCGGCAGCGGGAAGACGATCGTCGTGTTCTGGTTGCTGCCGATCTCGAGCAGCGTCTGCAGGTAGCGCAGCTGCAGCGAGGCGGGGTTGGTGCTGATGATGTCGGCCGCGTCGGTGAGCTTCTGCGCCGCCTGGTACTCGCCCTCGGAGTTGATGATCTTGGCGCGGCGCTCGCGCTCGGCCTCGGCCTGGCGCGCCATCGCCCGCTGCATCTGCTCGGGGATCTCGACGTCCTTGATCTCGACCGCGGTCACCTTGACGCCCCAGGGCTCGGTCGACTCGTCGATGATCGTCTGCAGCTCTTCGTTGAGCCGCTCGCGCTCGGAGAGCAGCTGGTCCAGTTCGGCCTTGCCGAGCACCGAGCGCAGCGCCGTCTGGGCGATCTGCGACGTCGCCAGCAGGTAGTTCTCCACCTCGACGATCGCCCGGTCGGAGTCGACCACGCGGAAGTAGGCGACGGCGTTGACGCTGGAGGGGACGTTGTCGCGGGTGATCACCTCCTGCGGCGGGATGTTGAGCGTCACCGTGCGCAGGTCGACCCGTTCCATCCGGTCGATCAGCGGGATCAGCAGGATCAGCCCGGGTCCCTTCTGGGCGATCAAGCGGCCGAGCCGGAAGATCACGCCGCGCTCGTACTCGCGCAGCACGCGCACAGATGCGCCGAGCGCGATCGCGCCGAAGAAGAGCAGGACCAGAAACACTCCGACTGCGATGTCCATCAGCTCGCTGCTCCCTTCTCGGTGCTGGCGGGTGACGCCTCGGGCCGGACCACAAGCGTCAGACCTTCGATCGCCTCGACCGTGACTCTATCCCCCGGGCGCAGTGGCGCTCCGTCGCCGGACAGCCTTGCCCGCCACAGCGCCCCCTCGATCCAGACCTGGCCCTCGGGGTCGAGCGAGGTGCGGACCTCCGCCGGGGCGCCGATCAGCTCCTCGTGCCCGGCGCGCACGGGCGACTCGCGATGGGCCTCGAGCACCTTGCGGGTGATGAAGTAGAAGCTGATCGCGGAGAGGACGCCGAGCGTGATCAGCGCCGGTCCCGCCCAGTCGCTGGCGCTGGAATCGGCGTCGGCGGTGAGGGCGAGGACGCCGCCGGCGATCAGGCCGGCCACGCCGAGCGCCGCGAGGATGCCACCGGTCGAGAGCAGCAGCTCCGCCAGCAGCAGGGCGACTCCGATCAGGGCGACGACGACGAAGAGGTCCATATCCCGATTATCCGCTTTCGGCGCCGCCGTCGAGCGCGTAGCGCTTGATATCGGCCCTCAGCTCGGCCTCGTCGTCGTACGGGCCCTGTTTGAGGTAGACGAGCTCGCCGCGGCGATCGTAGAAGGCGGTGTCGGGCAGGCCGAGCGAGGCGCCGATCCCGTCGGCGACGTCTTTGTCGGGGTCGGTGTAGCTGGGGTAGGGCACCGGGGCCTCGGCGAGGAAGGTGCTCGCCGCGTCGTCGGAGTCCTCGCTGTCGATGCCGAGGAAGGCGACGCGCTTGCCGTAGTCCGCCGCGGCCTGCTGGAAGTGGGGGAACTCGAAGCGGCAGGGGCCGCACCACGAGGCCCAGACGTTGACCACCACGGGGTAGCCGCGCAGGGCGGCGATCCGCTGCTCGTAGGCGTCCCGTCCACCGGGCAGGAGGTCGTTCGCCTGACGGTGCAGCGCCGCGAGCGGCGCCGGCGATCCCGCCAGCGCCTTCGCATAGTCAGGGTGCTCCCCACCGTAGTCGCCGCCCTGCGAGGACCCGCAGCCGCCGATCGCGAGGGCCAGCGCCAGCAGAACGAAGAGGCGGAGCGTGGAGCGCTTCATCCACGAATGCGGCGGAGGGCTTCATTCATCGGGCTTCCCTGTTTACAATACGACTGTCTGGTTCGTTTTATGCGAACCGCTCGAGATCGCCGGGGATGGAGCTCAAGCGAATCCCGGCATCCTCACGTAAGTCTTCCGGCAGCAGCCTTCACGCCGCTGCCTGAAGTGGACGGACAAGCCTGTCATGGCCAAGACCAGCGACGTTGCCGCGCCAGCGGCAGTTCCTTCAGGCGCCGATATCGATCGGGCGGCGACGTTTGCCCGCGAGCCGTTCCTGCTCGACGGCGAGGGCCCCGACGCGCTCGCTCCAGGTACCGCCCGGAGGCGGGCTCTCGACGCGGCGCTGAAGGAGATCGACGAAGGGGCGGAGCAGCCATCGATCCAGTGGCGCCGCGACTTCTCGCTGCTGCTCGGGCTCGAGCGGCTGCTTGCCGACGAGCCGCCGAAGCTGCGCGACGGTGCCGAACTCAACCCCCACCAGGTCGACGCCCTCTCGGGGACCCTGACCGAGCTGATGTCCGAGCAGCAGATCGCGGCCGAAAACGGGGCGGAGCCCGTGCCCGCTGAGGTCGTCGAGTCCGCATCGAACGGCAAGGACCCCTCCGAGGACGATGAGGAGGACGACGAGCCGGAGGACCTAGCGCCGGACGAGGAGCCGCAGGACTGGGAGGAAGAGCCGGCGGAGGACGACGACGAGGAGACTGTCTCCGAGGCGGCCGACGACCCCGGGGCCGCCCGCCGCTTCTGGTTCGAGCACGCGACCGGCGCCGGCAAGACCGTCGCCGCGGTCGGCTTCATCGACGCCACCCGCACCGGCGGCGTCCTCATCCTCACCCACCGCCGCAACCTGGTCGAACAGTTCATCGGCGAGATCTCCGACCGTGGTTATAAGGAGCGTCTGCGGCCGCCGCTGATGGGCGATCGCGACGACGCCGAAGGCCCGGTCACGGTCGAGACCTACCAGTGGTTCGTGCGCAACCACAAGAAAGTCTCCGACGCCTACTCGATCGTGATCTGCGACGAGGCGCACACCGCGCTGGGCGAGAAAACCAGCGCCTGCATCCGCGCCTGGACCGGCCCCGTCTTCATCGGCATGACCGCTACCGGGGCGCTGATCGCCCGCCACGTCGCCGACCTCTTCCCGACCCAGACCTCGCGCTTCGACCTCGCCCAGGCGGCGCGGCGCGGCGTGATCGCGCCGCTGCGCTGCATGCGCATCCCGCCGGGGCCGGGGGTGCGGACGATCGCCAAGGTGCCGCTGCGCAAAGGCGAGGTCGACCAGGATTTCGATCAGGAGGAGCTGGCCGCGCTGCTCGACCAGGAGCCCTTCAACGTGGCGATCGCCGACCTCTACAAGACGCGCTTCAGCAAGACGCCCGGCGTCCTCTACACGGCGGGCGTCCAGCATGCCAAGAACGTCGCCAAAGCTTTCAAGAACGCGGGGATCGTCGCCCGCGCCGTCTCCGGCGAGACGCCGAAGCGCGAACTGGCCGAGATCCTCGCCGCCTTCGAGCGCGGCGAGGTCGACGTGCTCTGCAACGCGATGCTGCTCGCCGAGGGTTGGAACTCGCCGCGGGCGACGATCTGCATGCACCTGGCGCCGACCGCCTCGCGGCGGATCTACCAGCAGCGGGTCGGTCGCGTGACCCGGCGGGCGCCGGGCAAGGAGGCGGGGCTCGTGATCGACTTCGTCCATCCGGCGACCACGCACGACGAGACGATCGTCACCCTGCACAGCCTGCTCGACCGCGACGTCTACCGGGGCGGCGCGATCGTGGTCGGGCCGGTGCGCCGCGGCCGCGGCCGGCGGGTGCGGGTGGAGCGGCGGATCGTCCCCGTCTCCGAGGATTCCGAAAAACGCACTCAGGTGCTGGAACGAGACCTGTGGCGGATCGCGGTCGAGAACCTCGATTACCCCGAGCAGCACGCCTGGGCGGCGCTGGCCGGGGCGCGGGTCAACCCGCAGAACTGGCGGCGGGCGCGCTCGATGCTGCAGAACGACCGCACCAAGGAGCTGCGTCGCCGCTTCCTGCTCACCTGCGTGCAGCGCAACCGCAACTCGCAGCTGCGGCTGAAAGCTCTGGCGGAGATCGCCGACCTGCGCGATCCCGATGCCTTCGACGACGCGATCGACATCGTCGGCACCTGGAGCCGCGAGGACAAGCGGGCTGGGACGAAGTGCCTGCTGCAGGCGCTGGTCGACAAACGGATCGGCCGCCGCGACCAGGCCCAGGCGTGGGTCTGGCGGCTCGCCTCCTACACCCGCGAGCTGCACGAAGAGTACGCCGTGCAGCGCTGGCCGGAGACGAAGCGTCTGCTCGGCCTGCTGGTCAACTCCTCTGGCCGTGCGCACGGACGCAACGCACGGCGCCTGGTGCACGCGGCGCGCAAACAGGATCGCCGCCTCGCGGTGGCGCTGCTTGCCGGCGCCGTCTCGCACACCCCGGAAGGCGAGGAGGTGCTTCGCGGCGCCCGGATGCGGATGGCCCGCAAACCCTCGGCGACGGCCCGCGAACTGCTGCGCAACTTCCCCAAAGGCGGCAAGCGCCGCCGCAAGCGCAAAAAAGGCAAAGGCGGCGCCCCGGAGGCCGAGGGGGAGAACGGGGCGAAACCGGCGAAACGACCGCGCCGGTCGCGGTCGAAAGGCGCCGGGGGGAACGGATCGAAGCCGGACTCAGAGCCTGAGGTGGACCTCGCCGGCGCCGAGGACGACGCGGTCGCCGCCGGCAGCGACGACGACTAGGTCACCCGAGTCCTCGATTCCGTCGGCGACACCGCTGCCGCCGTCCCAGGAGATTGTGCGACCGCGTAACGCGTCGCGGGAGCGCCAGGTGCTGAGGATCACCGCTCGATCCGCCTCGACCCAGTGGGCGAGGTGACGGTTTAGCGCTGCGGTTGCGGTGCGGGGGGGGGGGGGGGGGGGGGGGGGGGGGGGGGGGGGGGGGGGGGGGGGGGGGG
>DASSXC010000180.1:0-4407 GCA_035704205.1 Solirubrobacterales bacterium
TCGGAGGGCGCGATCACCGCCCGCCCGGCGGTCTAGCGCTCTCTCTGCGGCAAACGCCTCGCTAGCAGCCGAGCTGGCGCGCGATCACCATCTGCTGCACCTCGTCGGTGCCCTCGCCGATGGTGAGGATCTTGGCGTCGCGATAGAAGCGGCAGACCGGGTACTCCTCGATGTAGCCGTAGCCGCCGTGGATCTGAACGGCCTCCTCGGTCGCGCGGACCGCGAGGCGGCCGGTGATCAGCTTCGCCTGCGCGGCGGTGAGGGTGAAGGACACCCCGGCGTCCTTCTCCAGGGCGGCCCGCCAGGTGAGCAGGCGGGCGGCCTCGATCTGGGCCGAGAGGTCGGCGATCTTCGCCTGGATCGACTGGAATTTGGCAATTGGCTGGCCGAACGCCTGGCGCTCCTTGGCGTAGGAGATCGCCTCGTCGAGGGCGCCCTGCGCCAGTCCCACGCCCATCGCGGCGACGCCGATGCGGCCGCCGTCGAGGATGTGGAGGAAGTTCTTGAAGCCGTCGCCGCGGCGGCCGAGCAGGCCCGATTCGGGGACGCGGCAGCCCTCGAAGCTGAGCGGCCGGGTGTCGGAGGCGTTCCAGCCCATCTTGCGGTAGGGCTCACCGACCTCGTAGCCGGGGGTGCCGGTGGGGACGATCAGGTTGGAGATCTCCTTGCGCCCGTCGACCTCGCCGGTGACCGCGGTGATCGAGACACAGCCGGAGATGTCGGTCCCGGAGTTGGTGATGAACTGCTTGGCCCCGTCGATCACCCACTCGCCGCCATCCAGCTTCGCCGTCGTGCGCACGTTGCCGGCGTCCGACCCAGCCTCCGGCTCGGTCAGCCCAAACGAAGCAAGTTTCTGACCAGTGCAGAGGACCGGCAGCCACTCGTCCTTCTGCTCATCCGTCCCCCAGAGATAAATCGGCATAGTGCCCAGCGACGTATGCGCGGCCATGGTGATGCAGACCGAAGAATCGATCCGCGCCAGCTCTTCCACCGCAAGCACATAGGACAACGTGTCAGCCCCGCCACCCCCGTACTCCTGAGGAAACGGAATCCCCATCAACCCAAGCCCCCCAAGCTTCTCAAC
This sequence comes from Solirubrobacterales bacterium, assembly GCA_035704205.1. Lineage (GTDB taxonomy): Bacteria > Actinomycetota > Thermoleophilia > Solirubrobacterales > 70-9 > VRUE01. Next base: position 1,085 of record DASSXC010000180.1, read on the forward strand.
GATCTGGTAGGGAAACCGCTTCTCCCGATCCAGCTCCTCGGCCACAGGCGCAACCTCCTGCCGGGCAAAATCGCGCACCGTGCCCTGAATCAGCCTCTGCTCATCACTCAGCTCAAAGTTCACAGGCGAGAGCCTATTGCGCTTCTAACGCAGGCAGCTCAACGGCAACGTGGGGGAGGGATGGGGTGCCCCTCCAGCGCAGCGGCGTCCGTTTTTCGCCCCAACCAGAACCTCGGACGGCCGCACCGTCTGAGGCGAAAAACCCAGCAAGCAGGAGGGGCACCCCATCCCTCCCACGCCACGCCCTACAACTGCAGCGACTTGACCTGCAGCAACTCCTCGATCGCATACCGCCCGTTCTCCCGCCCGTGCCCCGACTGCTTGTACCCCCCAAACGGAGCCAGCGGGTTGAACGCCCCGCCGTTGATCTCGATCTGGCCGGTGCGGATGCGCTTGGCGACCCCGATCGCCCGCTCCTGGTCCCCTGACCAGACGCCGCCGGCGAGCCCGTAGACCGTCTCGTTGGCGATCCGCACGGCGTCGTCCTCGTCCTCGTAGGGCTGGATGACCAGCACCGGCCCGAAGATCTCCTCCTGGGCGATCGCCATCTCCGGCGTCACCTCGGAGAAGACGGTGGGGCGGACGAAGTAGCCGCGCTCGAGCCCCTCGGGGGGCGCCGCGCCGCCGGTCACCAGCTTCGCCCCTTCGGCCTCGCCCTTCTCGATGTAGCCGCGGACGCGCTCGCGCTGCGTGTCGGAGACGAGCGGGCCGAGCCGGGTCGAATCCTCGAAGGGATCGCCGGGCGTGTAGGCCTCGGCCGCCGACTTCGCCAGCTCCTCCGCTTCGGCCAGCTTCTCGCGCGGCACCAGCATCCGGGTCAGGGCGCTGCAGGTCTGGCCCGAGTTGAGGTAGCACTTGGCGACGCCATCGGGGATCGCCTGCGCCAGGTCGGCGTCGTCGAGGATCACGTTCGGCGACTTGCCGCCGAGCTCCATCGCGACGGGCTTGACCGTCGCCGAGGCCAGCTCGGAGACGCGCCGCCCCGCTCGGGTCGAGCCGGTGAAGGAGACCATGTCGACGCCGGGGTGGCCGGCGATCGCCTCGCCGACGACGGGCCCGGTGCCGGTGACGAGGTTGAAGACGCCCGCGGGCAGGCCGGCGGCTTCGATCACCTCGGCCAGCAGGAAGGCGTTCAGCGGGGTCACCTCGCTGGGCTTGAGGACGACGGTGCAGCCGGCGGCGAGGGCGGGGGCGACCTTGGCGGCGATCTGGTTGAGCGGATAGTTCCAGGGCGTGATCGCGCCGAGCACGCCGACCGGCTCGCGCAGCACCCGCGAGTTGCCGATCTCCTCCTCCCAGGCGACTTCCTCCATCAGCCCCGGCATCGCCGCGAACTGGCCGGTGGGCAGACCCGCCTGGATGATCTGGCTCAGTTTCAGCGGCATGCCCAGCTCCTGGGCGATCGTCGCCGCGATCTCCTCGGAGCGCTCGCCCAGCCCGGCGGCGATCGCCGAGAGGTAGCCGGCGCGCTCCTCGCGCGAGGTCTGCGACCAGGAGTCGAAGGCGTCGCGGGCGGCGCGCACCGCGAGGTCGGCGTCAGCCGGCGTGCAGGCCGGGATCGTCGCGATGACCTCCTCGCTGGTCGAGTTGACGACGTCGATCGTCTCCGTCCCCTGTGGCTCGACCCACTCGCCGCCGATGAAGATCCTGTCCCGCGTCTGCACCTCTGCCGCCGTAGCCATCTCGCTCCTCCTAGTCGTCCCGCGTCATGTCGATTGAAACATTGTGTCCCCTATAGAGGCAACAAGTGCTCATCCTGCCCCGCCAAGACGCCGGGGCCCGGCAGGGCCCGGGCGTCGCGGGCGTGTAAGACCTCGCCGCAGCTCTCGCAGATGCCGCGGTCGTTGACCTTGCCGCCGCACACCTTGTGGACGATCAGCATCGGCGGCCCGTTGGGCTCGGAAGAGTGGCGGTCGCCCCAGGCGAGCAAGGCGACCAGGGCCGGCCAGAGGTCAAGACCCTTCTCGGTGAGGAAGTACTCGTAGCGCTCGGGGCTGGACTGGTAGGGCCGCCGCTCGAGGATGTCCTCCTCAACAAGTCGTTGTAGACGCGCCGAGAGGACGTTGCGGGCGACGCCGAGACCACGTTGCAGCTCGCCGAAACGGCGGTTGCCGTTCATCACGTCGCGGACGATCAAGAGCGTCCAGCGCTCGCCGACGACCTCGAGCGCCTTGGCGATCGAGCAGATCTGGCCGGGATAGTCAGCGCGCAGCACTAGAGGCCTCTCGTCGGTTGAGCCATTGGTGTGATCTTCTCACACAAGGTTGCATCAAGCAACCGACTCGGTTAGGGTGGCCCGACACGTTGGTTGCTTCAAGCAACCATTGCTCCGAAGCCGATTGGAGGCGCAAGATGAGGCTGATCCATAGAAATAGAAGCCGTCGCCCGCGAGTGCCGCGGATTGCGTTCACGCACGAGGAGATTGCTGCCGACCTGCATTACCCGGCCGGTCGCCGGCCTGGCCGAGTCTCCCGCCGGCCCCACGGGGGCCGCCGGTGAGCGAGGCGGAGCGCTCAAGCGGAGGGATGGGCACCGGCACCGAGGTGTCCGCGAAGGGCGAGGTCGTCGCCAAGCTTGCCGAGGCCGCCCGCAATGGTGCCACCGCCGTGGAGGCCGCCGAGCTCTACGCCGAGTCCAGCCCGGAGACGACTCGCACTCGCACGCTGACTTGGCAGGACCCGGTCCCCACCGCGGCCGCCGGGGCGACGATGACGGGTATGGAGTACATGGAAGCGATCGTCGCCGGCAAGCTGCCGCCGCCACCGATCGCCGTGACCCTGCGGATGGGCCCGATCGAGCTGGGCGAGGGCCGCGCGGTCTTCGCCGGTGAGCCCGGCGAGGAGCACTACAACCCGATCGGCGTCGTCCACGGTGGCTACGCCGCCACCCTGCTCGACTCGGCCCTCGGCTGCGCGGTCCACACGACCCTTCCGGCCGGCGTCGCCTACACCTCACTCGGGCTCGAGGCCAAGTACGTGCGCCCGATCACCCGCGACACCGGCCGCGTCCTCTGCGAGGCCAACGTCCTCTACCGCGGCCGCCGCCAAGCAACCGCCGAGGCCAACCTCACCGCGGCGGACAGCGGCAAGCTCCTGGCCCACGGCGTAGCCACCTGCATGATCCTCGAGCTCTGATCGCTAGGAAAACCGGCGCGCCAGCTCCACCAGCAGGCGGACGCCGAAGCCCGAGGCGTCGCTGCCGGTGTAGGGGCGGCCGACGTCCCAGGCGGTGCCGGCTATGTCGACGTGCGCCCATGGGGTGTC
>DASSXC010000181.1:0-4874 GCA_035704205.1 Solirubrobacterales bacterium
GCGGATCGTGTTGATGCAGAGCTGGTCGATGGATCGACACTATCGATTTAGCCCCCGCCCGGGACCGATCCCGGTAGGGGTTCCACTTAACTTTTTCGAGCCGCCGGGTTGCGGCTGTCGCCCAATGGTTGACCCGCGAAAAAGTACAAGACGTTCCACCCCTACCGGGATCGGTCCTCAGGGTTGAATCCGGACGACAGTGCCGTCTCCGTTGTTAGCTACCCAGACGGCTTCGGCGCCGATGGCGATCGCGCCCGGATTGGGGCCGACGGAGACCGCGTCGCCGACCGTCTCGCCGCTATCGATGTCGATCCTGCTGACGCTGCCGTCACCCGAGTTGGCGACCCAGACAGTGCTGGTGCCGGCATCGATTCCACCTGGGCGGGCGCCGACGGGGGTCGGGTCGCCGAGGAGAGCCCGGATCGACGGGTCGACCCGGGTCACCGTTTCGGAACGGCTGTTGGCGACCCAGACGAGGCCGCCGCCGACCGTCACCCCCGCCGGGCCGCGACCGACGAGGATCGGCGCATCCGCCGTGGCCGTCGCACGGTCGATGCGCCGGACCGACGCGGTGCTCGCGCTGCTCACCCAGACGGCGCCGGCGCCAAAGGCGAGCCGCAGAGGCGTCGCGTGGGGCGCGATGCCGCGCTTGAAGACCCTGCCGCCCCGCGCGTTGATCGCCGTCACGCCGGCGCCGTCCTCGTCGGCGACCCAGAGCCGGCCACCGCCGAAGACGATCGCGCCGGGTCTGCCGCCGACGGGTATCCGCACGGTCTGGCGCGCGAGCGGATCGATGCGCAGAACGCTGCCGGTGCGGGGGTTCGATACCCATACCGAACCCGCACCGATCGCCACGCCAGAGGCGCCACGTCCCACTCGCAGCCTCGAGCGCACCTGCCTGGTCTCGGGATCGATCCCGGTGAGGGTTCCATCCGCCGCGCTCGTCACCCAGACGGTTTCCGGGCCAACCGCCAGGCGCAGGGGTGGATCTCCAACCGCGATCGGCTCCGAGACGGCGATTCCATCGCCGCCTGCGTAGAGGATGACGGCGACGATGGTGGCGATCGTGCCGATGACGATCGGCACGATGAACCAAGCGGCGAAAAAGCCGGCGTAGTGACGGCGCCAGCGACGCCAGCCACCCAGCTCTGCGCTGTCGTCGGCCGAGTCACCGGCGAGGCGCATCGTTGGCCGATCGGGTGCAGCGGAGAGGACCTGCGTCGCCGCCGGCGTCGCACCCTGGCGCTCGCGGGCCGCCGCGATCAGCTCGCCGGCGGTCGCGTAGCGCTCGCCGGGGTCCTTGGCAACCGCCCGTTCGATTACCGCCTCGAGGCCCTGCGGCAGCTCGGGCTCGGCGTCGCCGGCCTTGCGGGCGTAGGGCACGACCCCGGTCAGCGACTCGTAGAGGACGCAACCGAGCGAGTAGACGTCGGCGGCCGGTCCCACCTGCTCACCCCGCCACTGCTCCGGCGACATGTATTCGGCCGTGCCGACGACCGAGGCGCCGCTGAGGACACCACTGTCGCCGAGCGCCTTGGCGAGGCCGAAGTCGGTCAGGTAGGCGCGTTCCCCTTCGAGCAGGATGTTGTGCGGCTTGACGTCGCGGTGGACGATGCCGGCCGCGTGGGCGGCGTCGAGGGCAGCGGCAATCTGGTCGAGCAGCGCAACCGCCTCCGCCGGGTCAAGCGGACCCCCCGAGGCGATCCGCTTCTTCAGGTCGCCGCCGCCGATCAGCCGCATCGCGACGATCAGCTCGCCGTCCTCCTCGCGGGCGTCGTAGACCGGCACGACCGCCGGGTGGTCGAGGCGGGCGGCGAGGCGGGACTCGCGCAGGAAGCGGTCGCGGAAGCCGGCGTCGTCGGCGAACTGGCGGGCGATCACCTTGAGCGCCACCGGTCGATCGAGGGCGAGGTGGGTCGCCCGGTAGACGACGCCCATCCCGCCCCGCGCGATCAGCGCATCGAGGCGGTAGCCGGCGAGAGTGGAACCGATGTGAGGTTCTGCCACCCGGCGGTTATATACCGCCGGTCCGGCGGCCTCGGTGGCCGCCAGGCGGTGTCCTCAGTCGGCCCAATAGCACTGCTATTCGGCCTCCCAGCGGCCTTGCCAGGCAACCACCGAGTCGCGCCGGGGTTCAGCACCGCCCTAGCGGACCGGCTGCCATGCGATCACCGGACCGATGACAGTGCCGTCTTTTTCGGAGGCCTCGAAGCCTTCCGCGAGCTCGGTCTGGCGACGGGTGGCGACGTCGATCGCGACCAGCGACTGCTGTTCTTCGACCGCGACGAAGGCGGCGACCCTGCGCCCGTCCGAGGAGAAGACCCCGTTGGTCTCCGAGCCGTCGGGGAGCTGGGCGAGCTTGCGCGCCTTGCCGGGCCCGATCCGCTTCGACCAGAGACCCTGGTCGCGCCGGAACAGCAGCGTGTGGCCGTCGGGTGAGACGTCTTCGACGTAGGCCGAGCCGACGCCGGCGACAAGCGCTTTGATCCGCGTGCCGTTGCGGCGCATCGTGTAGACGTCGGCGTAGGCCGCCGGCCCCTCGCTGCTCTCACCGCGGCTGAAGAGGATGCCGCCGGCGAAGTAGCGCGGCTTGAACTCGTCGATGCCGTTGGTGCGAGTCAGGCGAGCAAGGCCCGCTCCACTCGGACGGACCGAGTAGAGATCCTCCGTCGTGTTGGTCGGGGTACCTGAGTCGCGGACGAAGACGATCGCCCTGCCGTCCGGCGAGAAATCGGCCTGGTGATCACTGGGCGCTCCGTTGGTCAGCGCGTGCAGGCTCCCGCCCAGCGCCCTGACCGAGTAGAGGTCGGCGGAGCCGCCCTCAGAAGCGCGGCGCTCGAAGACGACGCGCTTGCCGTCGGGGGAGACGATCGGCGCCGAGTCGAGCTCCACCCCGCTGGTCAGGCGCTTCTGCCCCGAGCCGTCGGGACGGATCGAGTAGAGGTCCCCGCCGCGGACGAAGGCGATCGTGCGGCCGTCGGCGGAGAAGGCCGGTTCGGTGTCGCTCGGATCCTCGGTGATCTGGTTGAGGTGCCCGGCTTTGACGGCGAAGAGACCGCCTTTGGTCTCGCCTTCGACCGTCGTCGATTTGGAATAGACGACGGCGCGAGGCGATGCCGCCATGGCCGCGGTCGCCGAGACGGCGAGCGCGAGCAGGGCGATGACTGAGATGAGCGGTGATCGGTGGCGCATGGCATTTCCTTTCGATCGGTTGGGATTCGGACTGCGCCACCGATCCTGCGCCAGCAAGGCGAGCGCGCCAACGACAGCCGCGACACCCAGCGGGCCACATTTGACCCACTTCGAGCCAACCCGACCTGCATCGAGGCCCTAATAGGGCCTCGATGCATCCCGCGTGCCTCAGGCGCGGCGGTCCAGGCCGAGCTCGATGACTCGTGCCGCTATCAGGCGGGGGCGGTCGCGGCCGGCGTCGCCGGGGATGTCGAGCTTGGCGGCGAGCGCGTCGAGGCGGCGCTGGGCGGTGCGCTCGCTGACGTGGAGCGCCTCGGCGAGCTCGGCGCGGGTGGCGGGGCGACCGGCGAAGGCACCCTCGCTGCGGTAGGGAGCGACCAGCGCCGCCGCGGTGGCGCGCTCCTCTTCGGTGAGCTCGACCGAGGGCTCGCTCGCCGCGACCGTCCCCCCGGCCCGGCCGGGAATCGGGTCGGAGACTTCCAGCCGGTAGTCAGCCACGGTCAGCACGTCGCCGTCGCGGAGGCGACGGGGGCGATCGAGGGGCTCGCCGTTGAGCGAGGTGCCGTTGCGGCTGTCGAGATCGGTCGCCATCAGCACTCCACCCCGGCTCTCGACCTCGAGGTGGTGCCAGGAGACGGCCTCGTCGTCGATCGTGACTCCCGCCTCCGGATCGCGCCCGACAGTGGTCCGCTCGCCCAGCGCGAACGACCGCGGCTCGCTGCCCTTACCCGTGAGCCATATCCGAGCGTCCATCCGAGGCGAGCATAGGACGTGCCGGGGATTGGAGGTCGCTATGGGTACTTGATCCCCGGCGCGTCCCCTAGAGTGCGCGCCGATGGGGGCCGACGACGAGAAGCGCATCGCCGCCGAAGCGGCGGCGGCGCTGGTCGAGGACGGGATGACCGTCGGCCTGGGAACCGGCTCCACCGTCGCCCTGCTCCTGCCGGCGATCGCGGCGCGCGGCCTGAGCGCGATCCGCTGCGTGGCGACCTCCGTCGCCACCGAGAAACAGGCGCGCGAGCTGGGCATCCCGGTCGAGGAGTTCAGCGAGCTGGAGCGACTCGACATCGCGATCGACGGGACCGACCAGGTCACGCCCGAGGGCTGGTTGATCAAGGGCGGCGGCGCGGCCCATCAGCGCGAGAAGATCGTCGCCGCCGCGGCCGAGCGCTTCGTCGTGATCGCCGATTCGAGCAAGCCGGTCGACTCGCTCAGCCCGCCCGTCCCGCTGGAGCTGCTCGCCTTCGGCCTGCGCTCGACCCTGGCGCGACTCGGCCCAGGGGTCGAGCTGCGCGACGTCCCTCGCAGCCCGGACGGCGGCGTGATCGCCGACTACCGCGGCGAGATCGCCGACCCGGCCGCGCTCGCCGCCAGGCTCGAGGCCGACCCCGGAATCTCCTCACACGGCCTTTTCCCGCCGGCTATGGTGAGCGACGTGCTGGTCGGGGCAGGCGACGCAGTCGATCGCCTGGCGCTGAACTGACTCTCACTGACCACCGATTCGCGAGGAGACGCAGATGACCGACTTCACCGGGCTGGCGATTGCCGGCCGGATCGCCACCCCCGAGGACTCCGATTGGGACCAGGCGCGCGCCGCCTGGAACCTCACCGCCGACCAGCGGCCCGACGCCGTCGTCTTCGCCGACAGCGCCGACGACGTCGCGGCGACCGTGCGCTTCGCG
>DASSXC010000182.1:0-2535 GCA_035704205.1 Solirubrobacterales bacterium
AACGGCCCATCTTTAGAACCCGCAGGAAGCTGTGTTGTGCGGCGGAAAGCGCGATTTGGAGGATCAAGGATCGCCTTGGCCCCGGCGCGAGGTCGTCGCGGGCAGACTGCTAAGCGGCTCGCTGCACCAACCGCTTCGACCGAGGGGCGTGGGCAACCGCGCGGATCGACGCGGGCCTGGCGTCGGCTCCGGCTCCAGGTGCTCCGGCGCGACCGCTTCCTCTGCGTTGAGTGCGGGTCGGTCGCCGCCGAGGTCGATCACGTCCTGCCGAGGGAGATCGGTGGGCGCGACGAGCTGCGGAACCTGCGCAGCTCTGCGCTCGTTGCCACGCCGAGCGACACGGGCGCAGGCGTCGCAGAACGTCAACAAGCGGCTGAGATCACGGCTGCTGCGAAGCCGACGACCACGAGAAGATCAACGAGCGTGTAAGGCCACTCGGGAAACCATCGCCAGCGATGGGATTTTCGCTCCTCACCGGGGACGCGCAAGTTTGCGCCGACTGCGACCACCAACGCGCCTCTCGTCGACGCGAGCCCCGCTCGTCGGCCGGCGAGTCCTCGGCGGCATAAGCGCCGTACTCTCGGGTCGGCCGGTACCTGACTCAGCCCGCGCGGAGGCCGGGGTAGCAGAAGGGAGGAGCCACCACCGGTCGAATGTGCGCGTATGGATTCGGCGGGCAAGTCGGGGGCCAGTCCGCTGATGGGCATCTTCCTGGCGGCGGCGATGTTCGTGTTCGTGATCGACACGTCGTTCATGAATGTGTCGATTTCAGCGGTCGTGCACGACCTCGACACGACGGTGAGTGGCGTCCAGGCGGCAGTCGCGATCGAGGCGCTGGTGTCCGCCGCCTTCATCCTGATCAGCAGCAAGCTCGGCGACCTCTTCGGCCGCAAGCGAGCCTACGTGGTCGGCCTGGTCTTCTACATCCTCGGCGCCCTCGCGATGGTGTTCGCGCAAGGCCTGGCCGCGATCATCGTCTTCTGGGCAGTGATCGGAGGGCTCGGCGCCTCGCTCTACCTGCCCGCGATGCAGTCGTTGATCCACGGCAACTTCGAAGGGAAGGCGCGAGCGAAGGTTTTCGCGCTGGTCGGGGCGTCGGGCGCGATCGCGGCGGCGATCGGGCCGCTGATCGGCGGCTTCGTGACGACTGTCCTGTCGTGGCGCGTCGGGTTCCTGGTCGAAGCGCTGATCATCGCGACCGTCCTCATCGGGAGCCGGAGTATCCGCGACGTGCCGTACACGGGTGATCGATCCGTCGACTTGGTAGGCGCGTTCCTGTCCGTGGTCGGCATGGGCGGACTTGTCGTGAGTGTGCTGGTCTGGCAAGAGGGCGGCGAATCCGTCGCGGCGCTGCTCGCCGTCGGTGTGGCGGCAATGGCAGCCCTGGTGTACTGGCTCCGGCGCCGCAAGCGAGAAGGCAAGCCCGTTCTGCTCGATCCGGGTCTGTTCGCGTACAGGCCGTACAGCGTCGGGGTCTTCCAGATATTCCTCCAGCAAGTGGCTTTGGGCGGAATGCTGATCGCGCTCCCGATCTACTTGCAGCTCGTTTGGGGCTACAACGCGCTCGAAGCAGGAGTGACTCTTGCACCCCTGTCGCTCACCATGTTCGGCATCGCGCTTCTCGCCGGGAGGCGAGCCGGCCGGCGCCGGCCGGCCAGCATCGTCCGGGCGGGTTTCGTGCTGCTCGCCGCATCGATGCTGATCCTTATCCCTCTCGTCCCAACGGCGGACTCCGGCTGGACCCTGGTGATTCCCTTGGCACTTGCGGGAGCGGGGCTCGGCCTGCTGGCGTCTCAGCTCAACAACTACGCGCTGTCTCCCATCTCGGAGGAGCGGGTCGGCGAGGCCGCCGGTGTCACCTCGGCAACCGGATCGTTCGGCCTGTCGTTCGGTCTCGCCTTCGCGGGCGCGATCATGCTTGCAACGCTGTCCATCGCCTTCACCAACCTGGCGGAATCGAGCAGCGTTCTACCCCCGACCGACCAGGAGCGCGTCGCCGAGGTCTTGGAAGACGACGCCCAGGTGATGAGCGACGCTCAGCTCGAGGAACTCCTGGCCGGCCAGCCCGAAGACATCCAGGACGAGATCCTCAGCATCAACACCGACGCCCGCCATCTCGCCCTTCAGGTGGCCCTGGTCGTCACCCTCCTCGCCGCTCTCACCGGCGTGGTCAACGCGTTCCGCATGATGCGCCTGCCCGACCCCCAGCCCTCGGCCGCCGTCGAGGCCGCCTAGCCGACTGGAGAGGCTCGGTCCAGACTTGACCGCGTTCGCCGACCCGCTAACTCTGTAAGCGGTCTGCCGCCCGGGCACGGGGTCCGGCTGCGGTCAAGAAAGGAAGAACTACGTGAAGCAACGTCTTACCGTGTTGTTTGCCGTGCTCGCGCTCGCACTCGTCGGGACGGGCTCGGCCCTGGCGTTCGACTGCATCCGCGTCTCCGCGTCTGCAAAGGGGTTGCAGCAGTCGACCAAGTCGGGGAACTGGGGGCTCTTCGATCTGAGCAGCGGCGCTGCGCTCCAGCAGTCGCTCGCCGG
>DASSXC010000183.1:0-7989 GCA_035704205.1 Solirubrobacterales bacterium
ACCCGACCCCGGGAGGTGGGGCGCGGCGAGCGCGTGCTCCCCGGGCTCTGGCGGCTGCGGCTCCCGCTGCCGTGGCCGGGCGTGCCCCACTGCAACGCGTACGCGGTCGCGAGTGGCGACGGCATCGTGCTCTTCGACACCGGGATGGCCAACGAGGGCGGCCTCGGCCAGCTCGAGCTGGCGCTTGCCCAGGCCGGGTACGGGATCGCCGACGTCCGCCTGCTGGTCTGCACCCACGCCCACAGCGACCACTACGGCCTCGCCGGGCCGATCGTCGACGGCTCCGGCTGCGAGCTCTGGATGCACCCCGCCTGGGGCCACATCCGCCTGATGGCCGACGACCCGGCGGCGGCGCTGGAGAACCGGATCGAGGTCGCCCGCCAGAGTGGCGTGCCGCCCGCCGCCCTGGAGCGCTACCGCGCGATGCGTAAAGACGACGACGACAACGGCATCGACGCGATCGTCGAGCCGGACCGCGACCTCGTTCCCGGCGTGGAGGTCGAGACGGACCTCGGCGCCTGGCAGGTCTACGAGACGCCCGGCCACGCTCCGTCCCACGTCGTCCTGCACCAGCCCGAGCGCAAGCTGATGATCTCCGGCGACCACCTGCTTGGCCGCACGGTGCTCTTCTTCGACCACGGCCACAGCCCGGACCCGATCGGCGAATTCCAGCGCGGCCTCGACGAGATCGAGCCGCTCGACGTCGACCTCGTCCTCCCCGGCCACGGCCGCACCTTCCGCGATCCCGAGGCGAAGATCGCCGAGTCGCGCCGCCAGGTGGAAGGGCTGCTCGACAAAACCCGCGCCGCCCTCGCCGACGGAGAGACGACCGCCTTCGAGATCGTCGCCGGCTTGCTCGGCCCCGAGAACGTCAACTCGCCGGCCAGTGCCTGGGCGCTGCAGATCGTGCTCTCCTGCCTGGACCACCTGACGCTCGAGGGCGAGGTCGCGCCGGTCGCGGGAACCGACCCGCAGATGTGGCGGTTGGCGGGATGAGCGGGTGTCCCTCCCGCCGCTGGGTTTTTCGCCCTGGGCGTGGCGGCCGTCCGAGGATCATGGTGGGGCGAAAAACCAACGCCGCTTTGCGGGGGGGACACCCGCTCATCCCGCTAGGCTGCTCCCGTGGCTAGCTTCACTTTTGTGCGCGAGGTGAGTGCGCCGCCCGAGGTGGTGTTCGACGTCCTGACCGATCACCGCGGGTACGCGGACATCACCCCTTTGCGGAAGTCCGAGCTGGAGCGGGAGGGGGACCCCAGCCCAAACGGCGTCGGGGCGATCCGCGTCCTCAGCTCGATTGGCCCGCCATTGCGCGAGGAGGTCATCGTCTACGAGCCGTCCACTCGCTTCTCCTACAAGCTGCTCTCAGGGGCCCCCGTCCGCGACCACGTCGGCACGGTTGCGCTGGAGCCGGACGGGGAGGGGACGAGGGTCACCTATGCCGTGCGCACCAATCCCACCATCCCCGTGGTCGGTGGGGTGGCGGTCGCGGTCGCCAGGTTCGGCGTGAAGCAGCTGGTCGACGGGATCGTCGCGGAGTCGGAGCGGCGCGCCGTGGCGGGAGCCTGACGGCCCGGATGGGCCAGAGCATCGATGAGCAGGAGCTACGGCGGCGGGCGATTGCTGGAGTTCGGGATGAGGTCGAGGCCTTTGGCAGCGGTGCCGCGGACTCGCGTCTGATCCGCGCCGACGGGCTGCTCGCGTCGGTCACCCCTGCCTCGCCGCAGCGCTCGCTCTTCAACTCGGTCGTCTACGACGATGCGGCGGTTCTCGCCCGCGAGTACGAGGCGACGGCCGAGACCTACGACGACGCCGGCATCGCCGCCTGGACCGTTTGGGTCCCCGACGAGGATCGTGGGTCGGCGGAGCTGCTCGCCGGCCGGGGCCACCTCCTGGATGCAGCCCCGCGGGCAATGGCGATGGAGATGGGCGATTTACCGGCGGAGCCGTCGGCGCCCGTTGGAGTCGAGCCGGGACCGATCGAGCCGCTTGTCGCGGCGGAGCTGAACGATCGTGCCTACGGCTACGGCGAGGACGGCTTTCGCGCCGGCTTGGCCGGCGCGACCTCGATCCGCTGGTACGGCGCCTATGCCGACGAGGAGCCGGTCTGCTGCGTCGGCACGATCGAGGTCGGCGACGACTGCTGCGTCACCGGCGTCGCCACCCCGCCCGAGTTCCGCGGCCGCGGCATCGCCAGCTGGCTGATGCTGCGGGCGCTCGCCGAGGCGCGCGGGCAGGGCGCGGCCACGGCCTCGCTGCAGGCGACCAAAGCGGGCGCGCCGATCTACGAACGGCTCGGCTTCGCCGATTTCGGCTTCGTCGAGATGTGGGAGCTGAGACGTTGAGCGACCGCCCCCGGCTGCACCGCGCCTGGCGCGAAACGAAACGGCTGTTTCGCCACCCAGGGTGGTTCTGGCGCGAGCACCGACGCCCGGTGATCGTCGTCGGCGCCGTCGCCCTGGCGCTGCTGGTCGGTGGCGGCGCCCTCGCCTACGAGCTCTTGAAGCGTCCGGCCGACATCCACAACGAAGCGGCAGCCTTCCAGCCGCAGAGGCCGAAGGTGGAGAAGCGCAAGACGGTCAGCTGGCCGCTCTACGGCTACGACCGCGCCCGCACCCGCTACCTGCCGGCGAAAGGGGTGAAGCCCCCCTTCCGCAAAAGGTGGCGCTACACGGACGGGCCGCTGCTCGAGTTCCCGCCGACGATCGCCGGTGGCAGGCTCTACTTCGTCGACAACAGCGGCAATGCCATCGCGCTCGACGCCGACACCGGCAAGCAGCTCTGGAAGCGGCGAATCGGTCGCCTCAACGCCTCCTCGCCCGCCTACTACAAGCACCGCCTCTACATCGTCAACCTCGTTCCCGGGCACGTGGTCAAGCTCGACGCCCGCAACGGCCGGGTGATCTGGAAACGCTCCTTGCCCGGACGTGCCGAGTCCTCGCCGGTGGTCGTCGGCCGCAGCCTCTACTTCGGCTGCGAGGACGGCAACCTCTACTCGCTCAGCACCCGCAACGGCAACGTGCGCTGGGCCACCGGCCTCGGCGGCCCGGTCAAGTCTGCCCCCGCCTACTACGGCGGCGTCCTCTACGTCGGCGACTACGGCGGCTACATGAACGCGGTCGAGGCCAAGAACGGCAGGGTGGTCTGGCAGAGCGACTCGCTCGGCCAGGGCTTCGGCACCTCGGGCGCCTTCTACTCGACTCCCGCCGTCGCCTTCGGGCGCGTCTACGCCGGCAACAACGACACCCGCGTCTACAGCTTCGACCGCCACAACGGCGAAATCGCCTGGACCTTCTCGACCGGCGGCTACGCCTACTCGGGCCCCGCCGTGGCTCGCACCCGCCATACCGGCCCGACCGTCTACATCGGCTCCTTCGACGGCAACGTCTACGCGCTCGACGCCAAGGACGGCGAACCGCGCTGGATCCGCTCCGCCGGAGGATCGGTGATCGGCTCGCTCACCGCCGTCGGCGACATCGTCTACGCGGCAGAGTTCGACGACACCTCGACCACCGGCTACACGATGAAGGGCGGCCACCCGGTCTTCAGCTACCCCCGCGGCACCTACACCCCAGTCGTCTCCGACGGCCATCGCCTCTACCTGGTCGGCTACTCCAGCATCACGGCCCTGCAGCCGTTCAAGTACCGGCGCGGCCTGGCCGACCGAAGAGTCGCCCGATGAAACCTGCATCGAGGCCCTATTAGGGCCTCGATGCAGGTTTGGTCGTGGGTTTAAGGGTGCTTGGGGGCCACTCCGCCCGGTGGGGGTGGGGGAGCCTTGGGGGGGACGGGGGCGAACGACGGGAAGCGGCCGTTGTGGATCTTGTTGCGCAGGACGCCGAGGCTGGCCGGCCAGTTCTGGATCCGGTAGGAGCTCGTAGAGCCGAAGTCCTGGTAGTAGACGAGCATCTTGGCGCGGCGGTGGCGTTCGACCCAGGTCATCAGCTTGCGCACGTACTCCGGGTCGTCACCGCTGGACACGCCCCACTCGGTGATCGCGAAGGGCTTGCCGGCGAAGCGCTGGTAGAGGCCGTCGAGCGCCTTCCAGTCCTGGTTGTCCGAGTAGATGTCGGTGCCGGCCCAGTCGACCCAGCGCGAGCCCGGGTAGTAGTGGCGGGGCCGGTTGTGGGGGACCGTCGGCGAGCCGGCCGGCAGGGGGCTCCAGATCACTTCGATCGGCGCCTTGGGCAGGCCGGCGACGTCGCTCTGCAGCGGCGGCAGGCCGGCCGCCCGCAGCCGGGCATCGATCTGGCGCCTCTTGCCACCGCCGTGGACGATCACGTAGATGCGGCGGAAGGCGCGTTTGTAGGAGCGGGTGCTGTGGGCTGCGTCGCGCGCCTTGCCGGCGCAGTCGTAGGCCGCCCAGACGTTGAGGCAGCGGTTGGGCTCGCCCAGCGGCCGGATGTAGGCACGCATCTTCTTCGCCCAGAACAGCTTGTTGAGGCGGATCAGGTAATCGTCCCCCGCGCCGCCGGCGATCGCCCCGGGGCTGATCAGCTCGTGGCCGTCGTTGTTGTCGGCGGTGGAGATGTGGAGGACAGGCCGCGCCCGCGCCGCCTGCCAGCGTTCGATCGACTCGGGGAAGTCGGATCCCCAGGTGCGGAAGGACTGGATCAGGGCGGGGTGCTTGTGCAGGACGGCGCTGAACTGGCCGAAGTCGGCGCTGTCGCCGGTGTCGCTGGTGCCGAAGAAGACCCTCTTGCCGTGCGGCACGAGCGAGAAGGCGCCGGCTGAGCCGGCGGTGCAGAGCAGGCAGAGGAGCACCACAGCGCAGAGCGCGGCGGCCGTCGTCGCCTTGTCCGGGAGTCGCGGCATCGAGGAGCGGGACATGGTGGCAAGCGATGGCGCCCGGCCATGAAATTCGCCTGCCGCTTTACTCTCAGTCATCCTGGAAACAGCGAAGGCGGAGGAGGGATTCGGGTGGCACTCGATCAGAGCAAAGTGGGTCAGCACATCGCGTCGCAGATGGAAGCGATCGAAGCGGACTACGGCGACGACAGCGAGATCGGCGACATCTGCACGATCGTCGAGATCAGGGGCCCGCACGGCTCCCACGTCCGCATGCGCAGCACCGCCTCCTCACCGCACTCCACCCTGGGCCTGCTCAAGCTCGCCGAACAGGTTGCCCTGGCGAACTTCGGCCGCGACGACGTCTAAACGCCGGGGGGCGGGTCGACCTCGCGCAACTCGTCCGTGCTCGGATCGAAGACGAGGCCACGGATCGCATCGCGTGCGATAAGCGTCGGGGCCGATCGGAGCCGTGCCAGGCCAAGGTCAAGAGCCTGTTCCACGTCGTCGAAAGCCCCCCGTGCGAACGCGGATGCATCGTCCTTCAACCCCATGCGCTCGGCCAGCTCTTCCTCCGATGCGGCCTGCAGCCCGCAGCCGTCGTGCATCATCACGACGATCTCCTCGGTGCCGAGCATGCGCTGCGAGATCGTCAGCGAGCGCAGCGCATCGTCCGTCACGAGTCCGCCCGCGTTGCGGATGATGTGGGCGTCGCCGCGCTCCAGGTCGAGGATCCGGTAGACGTCAAGGCGGGTATCCATGCAGGTGAGGACCGCGAGCTTGCGCCGAGGGCGGGGATCCATGCTCAGCCGCCGGGTTCGGAAGCGACGATCGCCAGCACGTCGCCGGCGTACTTGGAGACGAAGCTGGGGCCGACGCCGCGGATCGCCAGCAGGGCGCCCTCGTCGGCCGGGCGGGTGGCGGCGATCGCCTCGAGGGTGGAGTTGTGGGCGACGGTGAAGGCGGGCTTGCCGTCGGCAGCGGTGAGGCGCCAGGCTTTGAGCTGCTCGAACAGCGGGGCGTCGGCGGGGGAGAGGTCGACGGGTGCGGGCGGTGGTTTCTTGGCGCCGCGGGTGCGGCGGACGGCGATCGTCTCTGGATCTGGCAGCCAGCCTTGCGGGTCGCAGACGTCACAGCAGCGCTCGAGCGGGCTGCCGGCGGTACCGTCGCTGAAGTGGTCGAGCACGCTGCGCCGCCGGCAGCGCTCGGAGTAGATGAAGCCTTTGATCGTGTGGTAATCGCGCCAGCCCCGCTCGCGCGCGATCGCCAGGTCGGGGTCGCCGGCGCGCTGCTGGTTGAAGCGGACGAGGCGCCCGAGGTCGGCTTTCATCGCCAGCAGCACCGCCTTCGCCGGCAGCCCGTCTCGGCCGGCGCGGCCCGCCTCCTGGTAATAGGCCTCGAGGCTGGTTGGTATCGCCATGTGCCAGACCGAGCGCACGTCGGCCTTGTCGACTCCCATGCCAAAGGCGTTGGTGGCGACGATCACCTCGACCTCGCCGCGCATGAAGCGCGCCTGCGCGCTGGCGCGATCCTCCGGCTCCATGCCGGCGTGGTACGGCAGAGCGCGCAGTCCCGCTTCGCGCAGCTCCGCGGCCACCTCGTCGGTATCGCGTCGGGTTCCGCAGTAGACGATCGCCGGGCGGTTGGCGGGGTCGGCGAGGCCCGTTTCGAGCAGCGCCATCCGTCGCGCCTTGGAGCCGGTCCCTTCCAGCCGCACCACGTCGAAGGAGATGTTGGGCCGGTCGAAGCCGGAGCGGACCTGCAGCGGTTCGCGCATCCGGAAGCGCGCCGCGATCTCGCGCGCCACCGCCTCGGTCGCCGTCGCCGTGCAGGCCATCACCGTCGGCCGCCCGAGCCGCTCGGCGATTTCCGGCAGGCGCAGGTAGTCCCGCCGGAAGTCGTGTCCCCACTCCGAGACGCAGTGCGCCTCGTCGACGGCGAGCAGGTCGATGCGACGCTGTTCGATCGCGGCGAGGAAGACACCCGAGCCAAAGCGCTCGGGGGAGCAGTAGACGATCCGCGCGGCGCCACCGCGCACCTGCGCGAGCGAGTGGCGCACCGCCTCTTCGCTCATCGCCGAGGTGATCATCGCCACCGGATGACCGGCGGCGCGCAGCCGCTGCCACTGGTCGTTCATCAGCGCGATCAGCGGACTGACCACGATCGTCAGGTCCTCGCTCGCCAGCCCGGGCAGCTGGTAGCAGAGGCTCTTGCCGCCACCGGTGGGCATCACGATCAACGAGTCCCGCCCCGAAAGCGCAGCTTCGACGGCTTCGCGTTGTCCAGGCCGCCAGTGCTGGAAGCCCAGCTCAGCGAGCAAGGTGTCCGCTTGACTCTCGAGCCCCGTCGTCATCGGCCGTCAGGCTATGCGCTTCTGCGGCGGGTGGCGTCGGGGAGGAGGGTTTCGAACCCCGCTAAGTGGGCAATTAGAAGAGTCTCTCTATGTAAAGGAGGAGCGATGTCCACCGTCGCAGTCATCGCCATAGTCATCGGCGCCTTGATCGTTCTCGCGATCGTGGTTTCGGTTGCTCGGCGCGCCCGCAATCGTCGGGAATTCGCCGAGGTGCAGGGCGAGGCGCAACATCAGGATGCACGTCACCACCGCGAGAGAGCGGAGAGCAGTCGAACCGAGGCCGCGATCGCGGAGGAGCGTGCCAAACGCGCAAAGGTCGAGGCGGAGCTCGACGAGGAGCGCGCCGACCAGCGTGAGCGGGAGCTCGGCAGGAACAACTAGGAGGAAGAACCATGGCTCAGACTAAAACCAAACCCAAAGCCACGTCGAAACGAAGATCATCGAGCTCGCGGAAACCGAGCTCGTCGCGCAAACGGACGAACTCGTCCTCGAAATCGGCACCCACCGAGGCGATGAGCAACGCGGCCGACAAGGCGACGAGCGCCGTCGGCCATGCGGCCGACAAAGCAAAGATCCCGCTGGTGGCCGGCGGCGCCGCGATCGCCGGAGCGGCAGGCGGCGCCATGCTCGGCGCGCGCCAGGCACGCCGCCACAAAAGGAGCGCCGCCGCCCGCCTCGGCGATTTCGCCCTGCAGATGCAACGCGCCCGCCAAACCCCCAACGGAGGCAAGCAACGCTCCCCGGTCGAGGTCGTCCTGGAGGGATTGACCTCGCGCCGCTCGCGGGCCTGACGCCAAACGCCCCTCCGGCGGGTGGCGTAGGGGAGGGGCGCCGGGGCGCGGCGGCGTCCT
>DASSXC010000184.1:0-2118 GCA_035704205.1 Solirubrobacterales bacterium
CCAGCGCATGCGAAGACACCTCCATCACGCAAGCCCGGTCACCCCCGTCGAGCATCCGCCGAAACGTCCCCTGCAGATCGATCGCCTCAGGAGTGGTCCGCTCCACGCCCTCCTCCGCCCCGCCGACAACCTGCTTGACCGTCCCCAGCAGCCCGCTCTTGACCCCCGCCGCCTCCAGGTTCTCCCGCAAGAGGAAGGCAGTGGTCGTCTTCCCGTTCGTCCCAGTGATCCCAACGACCCTCAGCTCCGCCGTCGGATCGCCGTAGAACCGAGCGGCAATGGGAGCCATGGCGGCCCGAGCGTCGGGCACGACCATTTGCGCGACCTCGAGCTCGCCAAGCTCGCGCTCTACCACCAGGGCGACAGCTCCAGCTTCAACGGCAGCCTGCGCAAACTCATGCCCATTCACCTTCTCCCCCGGCACGCAAAAGAAAAGCGTCCCTGGCCCAACCTTCCGGCTGTCATAAGCCAGCTCCCCAATTTCAACGGCGCCGTCGCCAGCCACCCGGGCGTCATCAGCTACCACGGCAAGCTCTTCCAGTCTCACGCAGGCGATTCTAGGTCTGGCCCGGACGCCAGCGACGAGCGTAGGCGGGAGCCCCCTCGACCACCGACCGGCCTATTCCTGCGGCACACCCAGATAAGGAAGCGCAAACCCGGCGATCCTGCCGAACGCCGGCGCCGCCACCGACCCGCCGTAGATTTCCCCCTGCGGCTGGTCGACGATCACGGCGACGAGCAGGCGTGGATCCTGCGCCGGCGCGAAGCCGATGAACGAAGCCACGTATTTAGTCTCGGAATAGGTGCCGTTTTCAGCCACCTCGGCCGTCCCGGTCTTGCCGGCCAGCGTGTAGCCGGGAACGCTGACCTCCGAAGCCGTTCCGCCCGCTGCCAGGACCCCCTCCAGCATCGTCCGCACCTCGCCGGCGACGTTGGCGGAGATCACGCGGCGACCACGCGGCTCCTGCACCTCTTCGTCACCAACCCGCTCGACGAGCTGGGGCGGCCGCAGGAAGCCGCCGTTGGCGATTGCCGCGTAGCCGGCGATCATCTGCATCGGCGTCACGCCCAGGCCCTGGCCGATCGGCAGGTTGCCCATCGTCGAGCCCGAGTATTCGTCGAGCGGCAGCACCAGGCCCTGTTCCTCGGCCGGCAACTGGACGCCGGTGGGGCGGCCGAAGCCGAAGCGATTGATCCAGCGGGAAAATTTCTCCGCGCCGAGCTGCAGGCCGATCGTCGCCGCGCCCACGTTGGAGGAGTGGGCGAGGATTTCGGCGACGCTCAGCGTCACCGTCGGCCGCGCCTCGGCGTCTTCGATGATCCGGTCGGCGACGTGGAGCTGCGGCGGCAGCGTGAAGGTCGTCTCCGGGCTCACCATGCCTTCTTCCAGCGCCGCCGAGACCGTGAACGCCTTGAAGGTCGAGCCGGGCTCGTAGGTGAACCCGGTCGCGCGATTGAGCAGGTCGTCGGGATCGGCGTGTTCCAGGTCTTCGGGGTCGACCGGCGGCCAGTTGGCAACCGCCAGAAGCTGCGAGTCGCGCGGGTTCATCACGATCGCCGTGGCGCCCTTTGGCGCGTAGGCTTCGCCCACTTCGCCGAGCGCCTGCTCGGTGTATTTCTGAATCGCGGGGTCGAGCGTCAGCTGCAGGTCTTCGCCGTCGTCCGCCTCGGTAACCGTTTCCAGCCTGATCGGTTCGCCCAAAGCGTCGTTGACGATCCGCCGCTCGCCGTCGCTCCCGGCGAGCACCGCGTCGTCGCCCTGCTCGAGCCCGGTCAAACCCTGGTTTTCGTCGCCGACCGCGCCGATCGTCTGCGCGGCGAGGGTGCCCTGCGGGTAGGTCCGGCGACTGTCGGGCAACTCACCGATCCCCGGCAGTTCCAGCCGAGTCACCCGCGCCGCGCTGGGCAGGTCGACCTTGCGCGCCACGTAGGCGAAGCCGGAGTCCTCGGTGAGGCTTTCCAGCACCTCGTCCTCCTCCAGGTCGAGAATCGCGGCAAGTTTCTCGGCCGCCTGGCGTGGTCGCTTCACCTGGTAGGGCGTCGCGTAGATCGTTTTCGCGTCTTCCGAGACCGCGAGCGGGTTGCCGAAACGATCGAGGATGCTGCCGCGCAGGCCGG
>DASSXC010000185.1:0-6211 GCA_035704205.1 Solirubrobacterales bacterium
GGCTCCAAACTGAGCGAAAGTGCTGGGACCTCAGAGGATCCGAACCGCTTGGATAAGCGTGTTATGGGGTCAGAGAACCCAAGGCCTGCGAGTTGTGGTCCAGGCGGTCGCCGGTTCGAATCCGGTCGTCCACCCCTTGTAGAAGTGCCTGCTAATCGCCCGCTTTCGGCGAGCTGGAAATCCACCTGAATCGCCGGTAATCGCGCTCCATTTGAGGCACTGGTGCCTCAAATGGAGGCGATTGCCGTGGATTGCCGCCGATTCATCCCTAGTCCGGCTCGCTTTGCCGGGCCAATGGAGCTACGGTCGCCAGCGCCAAGACATAAAGCGGCCCCGGCGGCGCGCAACGCCCCGGGGCCTGGCACCGAAGCAGAGACTTCAATGCAACGGAAACGGTACTCCCGTTGCCCCTACCGGGGCGGCATCGGAGCCGGTTTCGGTGCCCTACCATGGCTGATCAACTCATATCCAATGACGATGTTCTCGCGAAGGAGCTGCGCGACGCCGAGTTCCGCGCGGAGTGGGAGCGGACGGCGCTGGCCCGGTGGCTTGCCGTAGAGGTTGCTCACTACCGCGCCGAGCACGGCATCTCTCAGCGACAGCTAGCGGAGCGACTGGGAGTGCATCAGTCCGATGTCGCCCGCATGGAGGCCGGCGAGCACACGCCCAGCCTGGAGCGCCTGGTCAGGATCGCCAGCGGCCTGGACATCGAGCTGATGATCGACATCCGCCCGGAGAACAAGAAGGCCCAACTTCCGAAGAAGCGCGCGCTCGATGCCGGGTCATTCGCTTTGGGCGGTTGCGAGGTTGTTCTCGCCACTGCATAGACGCCCGGGTGGGCCTCGCACTGAGTGAGCCGGACCAGGTTTGAAGGAGCCGAAGTTCGGCAGTCGCCAGCAGCAAAAGTGGCCATTCTCAGTAGCGGGTCTTGATGTAGCAGTTCTGCTACGGTTCCTTTGTGCAGCGGATTCCACAGCGCGAGCTACGCAACGATGTCTCAGCGGTGTTGCGCCGAGTGATGGCCGGTGAGCAGCTGCGCGTCACGGTTGCGGGGCGCGACGCAGCTGATCTCGTTCCGATTGAGGATGCGCCCTCGTGGACCGCCGGCTCGCGGGCACAGGAGCTGATTTCGTCTGCCCAGGCTGACCCGGGCCTGTCCGGCGAGCTGGATCAGGCCTTTCCGGACACAACGGATCGGCTCTAGGCATCGGCTATCCACGTGCAGGCGATCCTCGACACGTCGGTTTTCATTGCCCGCGAGCAGGAACGGCCGCTCGGCGATCTCCCCGACGAGGTCGCTGTCAGCGTCGTGACCCTTTCCGAGCTGCGCCACGGCGTCCTGGCGGCCGACGGCCACGAGCGGATGGCGCGGCGCCTCAGCACTTTGGAGGCTGCACGGCAGATTGCAAAGCCGCTTGTCATTGACGAGGCGGTTGGAGATGAGCTGGCGCGGCTGCGGGTTGCGCTCAAGGCGATCGGGAGAGCGATGAAGGTCATGGACGCCTGGATCGCCGCGACCGCGATGGCCCACGGCGCTGCGGTCTGCACGCAGGATGCCGACTTCGATGCGGCCGCTGAGGCGGACCTGATCGAGGTTGTGCAGGTGTAGCTGCGCTCGAAGCGCGCGGGAGTGTCGAACGGGTCTATGCGACTCGGCCTGGCAGCGGTCGGCCGAAAGGGCCAGCAGCCCCTCCCTGGCCGTTTGTTGCATGATTCCGCCATCTTGGGCAAAAGCTCCGAGCAATTGGCGAGGATCGAATGAAGGTCGTAACGCATTCCGGACGGTTCCACGCCGATGAGGTCTTTGCGATCGCGGTCCTTCGGGTCGTGCACGGTGACTTCGAGCTCTCCCGAACTCGGGACGAGCAGGCGATTGCCGAAAGCGACATCCAGGTGGACATCGGTGGGAGGGACAACGCCGCGACGGGGGCATACGACCACCACCAGCGCGGTGGCGCGGGGAAGAGGCGCACCGGCATCCCGTACGCGAGCTTCGGATTGGTCTGGAAGCGCTACGGATCCGAGCTTTGCGGGAGTGCCGCCGCGGCGGCGAAGATAGATCGGATCCTGGTCCAGCCAATCGATGCGGCGGACAACGGCTACAGGCTGACCAAATCGCTCGCTGCCGGTGTCGAGCCCTTCACGGTCAGCCGCTTGATTGCATCGCTCAACCCCTTGTGGGACGAGGATCTTGACCCAGCGGTGCAGGATCGGCGTTTTGAGGTGGCTGTCTCGCTGGCGGACCAGATAATCGGCCGCCAGGTTGCCGTCGTAGCGGCGGAGGAGCGCGCTGTCCCCCTGTTGCGTGCTGCCATTAACGCTTCTCCTGACCCCAGGATCGTCGAGCTTGGGCAGCGACTTCCATGGCGGCCGATGATCAGCTCCGCCGCCCCGGACGCCCTTTTCGTCGTCTGTCCGTACCCCGATCGCTGGGGAGTGCACGCCGTTCCAAGCCGACCGGGCTCCTTCGCCAGGAGGCTTGACCTGCCGGCGGCCTGGGCCGGCCTCTCGGGGGCCGAGCTGGCAGAGGTCAGCGGCGTCGCCGATGCCATCTTCTGCCATCGCGGCCGGCACTTCGCATCGGCGGGCGGCAGGGCCGGCGCGTTGGCATTGGCAGGGAAGGCCGTCGAGGCGGCCCCTTCGGAAGTCGATCGACATGGCTGAGCGATTTGCCTCCGGACTGCTCCCGGTGGGGCCGTTCAGTCGCCCAGATGCGGTCTATGACTCGTCGATGGTGGCCGGTGCGGTCGTCGAGCACACCACCAGCTGGCTGACGATCAACCCCGTCAAGGGGTGCAACCTGGGATGCGCCTACTGCTTTCGCGCTCGCTGGCATCCCGAGGCCAAGCCATCTCTCCAACACGACGTGACCGATGCGGTGGAGGAGCTGCTTCGGCATCCCGAGTTCGTGCGAGACCGGACGCCGGTGTCGATCAACGTGTCCTCGACGGACGCGATGTTGCCAACCGTGAGGGCGACTACTCTGCGCGCGGTTGAGCTGCTTGACGACCAGGGTCTGCGCAACCCGGTCGGGATCACGACGAAGCTTCGCATCCACGACGAGGCTCTGGAGTTCCTCGGTCAGCTGAGGAACGTGCAGCCGATCGTCTTCGTCAGCCTCGCGCTTCTTCCGCGCCGGATCGAGCCGGTGCCGGTGACCCCAAGGGTCGAGAACCTGCGCAGGCTCGCCGCCGCCGGCATTCCCTGTGTGCTGTACCTGCGGCCGATCGTCACAGGGTGGAACGATTCACGGCTCGTCATCGAAAGGCTCCTGCGCCTTGGCGAGCGTTACTGCGAGGCTGTCTGTGTCGGCGGCCTGCGCTTGTCGCCGGAGATCGAACGCGAGCTTGCGTCGACCGATGTGGAGATGCCCTCGGGGGCGTCCGGGGGTTTCCACGAAAAGGCAATACCCGCGCATGTGGAAGAGATGATCGACGAGCTGCGGGAGCAGGAGGATCTCACGGTACCGATTTACAAGCACACTTCTTGCGCCGTGAGCAAGATCATGGGATGGCCGAACTACAACGCCCTGTTCGAAGCCCCAAGCGAAAATTGCGTCACCAGCTGTCCAAAGGGTCAGGAAGAGAGATGCCGTGGTGGATCGATCTAGCGCCATGGCCGAGGCCCGGCGTCTCGAGGACGAGTTGCTTCAGGCGTCCGAGCGCATACGCGACGTTGGCAGCACCGACTCGCTCGCCGGATGGCTGGTCGAGGTCCTCAAGAAGGACCGCGAGCTGGCGCGTCAGTTTGCGCTGCCGACCGATCCCAAGGTTACGAAAGCACTGCTGGTCCTGCTGGAAACGGCCTCGTCGCTGCGGACGCCGCTGGTGACCTTGCTCGCGCAGCGCACCTCAGCCTTCATCGCGACGATCCACGACATCGCCGAGCACCCGTTCAGCAGTGACCGGGTTTCGACAGTTGAGGAGAATATGAAGGGGGTGGTCGACCTCCTGGCTGACTACGAGGTGAACTACGACCGGCGGAAGACGATCCCGCTGGTTGCCGAATCCCTGCGAGAGCACCGCACCAATATCTACAAGATCAGCCCGCAGGAGTCCGACTTGCGCGTCACGCTGCGGGCGTTCTACGAGGACGACGCTCGCGACGACGTCGAGGCGATCGATTTCCTGCTGGAGTTCGTGCTGAGAGAGCTGCTCGAAGAGGTTCGGCGGCCGGGCCACCTGCCGCAGCCACGTCACTCCTGGTGGGCGGTCCAAACCCTGTTTTGCGAGGGTCGGCTCGACTGGCTCCAGGGCAAACGCCCTTCGCTCAACAAGGTTGTCGCCCACCTCGTCTCCCAACTCGAGTACCGACCGAGCCGGGAGCTCGACTACACGAGTTTCGTCCCGGAGCTCTATTCGGCCGCCAATGAGGAGCTGTGGGCTGCGATCAACGGTTGCAAAGTGCTCAGCAGCGGTCGGGCATGGTTGCTCACCGAGGCAAACGCGAGGGGGGTCCTCAAACGCGTCCGGCAGGGCGTCTCGGGGGTGCTGTCGCAGCAGGGGTACAGCAACCTCAAGCTGACCCAGAGTCGTTTGATCCTGCTCTACGAGGCGCTGATCTACGAAGACCTGCAAACGGCGCTGCGGATGGCCACGGCTCCTCAGCTCGATCTCGCGGGTGCCTGCATCGGCATCAGGTACTACGAGGAGTCCGTGACGCGTCGGTTCGCGGAGATCAAGACGCAGCTTGCGAATCTGCTCCAGGCTCCGACACGATGGGATCGCGGGACCCTCAGCTCGATGCTCCTCAGCGGTGGCCCCGGGCAGGGCAAGTCGGAGCTCATACGTCAATTGGTGGACGAGTTCGAGGGTCTCGTGACGGCACGGGGCTTCGCCTTCGATGCCGCCCAGTTCGCCGCCGGCAAAGAGCTGATCAAGGAGAGCGACCTCACGTCGGCGTTGGATTGGCCGGGCTCTGATGAAACTGTCTTCTGCCGGGTGTTCGACGAGATCGACAAGGCCAACTTCGACTTCTTCGCGCATTTCCTTGCTTTGCTCGAGACGCCGGACGCCAACCGGAAGACCATATGGCTGTTTGCGCAGAGCTCGCAATCGACCTTCGAGGACCTGAAGGAGCAGGCCTTGCGAGAGCAAAAGATGTCCATGCGCGATTTCCTCACCAGGATCCAGCTCGGCCACATCGACATGCCGAGCTTGAAGTTCTCCCCCGCGCAGAAGGTCTACAGCAGCCTGGGGCTGGCCAAGGGGACTGACTCTGGCCTGAGGAACGCGCAGCGGGAGCTTATCCTCGAGCTGACCCAGCGTGCCGACGTTCAGACCAACAGGGATTTGAAGCGCATCGTGACCAATGAGTGCGAGGTGGACGATGGCATCGTGCGGTTGAAAGAGGCCTCGGTCTTCTCCCTCGGCGATTACCTGATCGAGTCAAAGCGCATCAGGCCCCGCAGGTCGCCTTTGCGAGTCCGCTTTTGACCCCTCAAGACCACGTTCGGAACAAGATCGCCGCCTTGTCCGACGACGAACGGCTGGTTCGCGTCCTCGAGAAGGTCGGGCGCCTGGTCCAGGAGGCGGAAACCGATTACGCGGTGATCGGCAGCTGTGGCCTGCAGGCGTACCTGAGCTGCTTCTACAGGCTTCCCAACGACCTCGACCTGGTCGTGCCGGAGGCCGGAACGAAAAGGCTCGTGCTCGCCGCTCAGGACCTTGGCGCGGAGTTCGTCGAGCAGCTTGGGCGGGGCCAGCTGATCGTCGACGGCTTCCCGGTCCACCTCATCCCGTCGAGGATGGCGGTCATCGACAAGGACGTAGATCACATCTTCACTTCGGTTGATCTGAGCGACGAGCTTTCCAGCGCCCGCGAGCGGAGAATGAAATTGGTTGGGGCGGCGCGAGTTCCGAGCCTGCGAGTGGCATCGCTGGAGTCGATCCTCTTCATCGAGATGGTCCGGCCGATCTACACCGGCTCGGCAATGAGCATCGCTCTGACGCTTCGGGACAACGACTTCAACGACGAGCGTATGTCGAGGCTGTTGCGTGAGAACCCCGAGCTGGGGCCGGTCCTCCTGGACCGCGTGGAGAGGTTGCCGGCGGTGATTCGACAGATGACCGTCCTGGCGGCGGCGGACCGCGACCCCGTTCAGGACAGACTCTGCCGTCTGGCCCGGGTGATCAGGGTGACGGCCGACTCCTTCGCACCCCCGCCGGGCTCCTGACGGCTGAAGCACTCACCGGGTTGCTCGGCCCGTAAC
>DASSXC010000186.1:0-2627 GCA_035704205.1 Solirubrobacterales bacterium
AGTGCGACGCCTGCGGCCCGAAGCACTGCACCGGGGTCCCAGGCTTCACCGTCTCCGGCGTGTCGACCCCAATCAGCCGCACGTCCTCCACCTTGCCACCAGTCCGAGCTTCGATCGTGTCTCCATCGATGACTCGGGTCACAAAGGCCGTAGCGGATGCCGGCCCCGCCTCCAGCTCCCCCTCCCATGGCCGCAGCACCACGAGCGCTACCAGGACGAGGAGCACCAAGCTGCCGACGGCGTCCATCCCGGTAGGGGTGGAACGTCTTGCACTTTTTCGTCGAGCGCTAACGGGCGTCAGCGGCACACCGCACCTTCGAAAAAGTTAAGTGGAACCCCTGCCGGATGGACGTCTACGGGATTCGGCGCACGTTGCCGAGCAACGTCTCTTTTATCTGCGCGATGATCTCCAGCGCCTCGTTCCACTCCCGCTGCCAGACGTTGCGGCCGAAGATCACGCCGCTGCCGCCTGCCTGCATGATCTCGCGGCAGTGGTTGAGAACCGTGTCGTCATCGACCTTGGAGCCACCGGAGAGGACGACCAGGGCGCGGCCCGCCGACTCGACGCAGTGCTGGATCGCCGTCGCCTGGTCGACTTCCATCTCGTTGTATGGGGCCTGCGCGTCCTTGTCCTTCTCCGGGTCGATCTTCGGCATGTTGAGCTTGACCACGTCGGCGCCCATCTCCATCGCCAGCCGCGCCGCGTAGTCGATCGCGTAGAAGGAGTTCGGACCGCCCTTGCCTTCGACCGCTTCACCCCGGGGGTAGGACCAGACGATCAGCGGCATGCCGTAGCGGTCGCAGTCTTCGCGCACGCCGCGGAGCTGGGCCAGATCCTCGTCCTGGCGGGGCGAGCCGACGTAGAGCGTGTAGCCGACCGCGTCGGCGCCGAGGCGCACGGCGTCCTCGACGCTGGCGTTGCAGCTCGAGAAGGCTTTGGCCGAGGAGGGGATGTCGGTCTTGCCGTTGACCTTGAGGATCAGCGGCACCTGGCCGGCGTAGTCGGGGTAGTACTTGCTCGCCATGCCGATCTGGCAGGCGAGGGCGGAGTAGCCGGCCTCGGCGGCGAGCCGGAATTGGTAGTCGGGGTCCTTCGAGGCGGGGTTGGGGAAGAAGTCGCGCGGGCCGTGCTCGATTCCCTGGTCGATCGGCAGCAGCATCAGCGTGCCGTGGCCGGGGCCGAACTCGAACAGGAGGCGACGCAGGCGGGTGCGTTTGCCCGGCGCCAGCTCGGCCAGAAGGGATTTCTGCTCGGTCAGACTCTTCAACTCCACGCTCGATTCCTCCTTGAAGACGGTGTCCCCGCAGTATGTCACCGGCGGCACTCTGCGAGCGCCCGCGACAGGGCGGTTATCCTCGATTGATCATGAGTGAGACTGAGCTCAGCGTCATCTGCAAGAACTGCGGCTCGGAGGTCAGTCCCTACGTGACCGAGTGCCCCTATTGCGGGGCGAGGCTGCGCAAGCGCGCGCCAAAGCTGGAGCGGCGCGGCGACGGGCTCGAGCCAACGCCCCGCCGTGGGCCGGCCGGCCGGCTTTTTCGCATCAAGCTGCGCTCGCGCGACCGGGTCGCGCAGCGGCCCTACGCAACGATGGCGGCGATTCTCGGCCCCGCCGCGCTGATCCTGATTGGGGCGGCGACCGGTGCCTCGCTAGCCGACCTCGGCGGCCTCACGGTGCCGGTGCACGGCGAGTGGTGGCGCTTCTTCACCGCCCCGTTCGCCTACGTGGACGTCGGCTACCTGTTCGTCGTCGCCATCGCCCTGGCGATCTTCGGGACGAGTGTCGAGCACCGCCTGGGCACCACGGCGACCGCGCTCCTGCTGCTCGCCTGCGGCTCGCTCGGCATGTTGGCGGCGAGCGGTGTGGCCAGCGCCCAAGGGGACGTGGTCGTCATCGCCGGCGGCAACGGCATGGCGTTGGGAGTCGTCGCGGCCTGGTTCGCCATTCGTCGGGCGGAGACGCACGGCGCGATCGACCAGGACTACGACCCGATCGGCGTTGCCGTGGCCACGGCCGTGCTGCTCGCCCTGCCGATCTTCGAGTCGACCGCCGACGTCTTCGCCGGTCTGGTCGGCGGCGCCGTGGGGGGTTTGGCCGGCCTGGCCGCCTCGGCGTTGCGGCCCTCTGAATAGGCTGCGCGGCAATGTCCCACGAGGATGCTGACGCCAAGCGGCTCGAAGCCGCGATCGATCGGTTGGCCGAGGCGGATCGCTTCGCCGAGGCGGAGACGATCGTCGCCCGCGCCGCTCCTCAGCTTCAGCGGGTCCTGGCGGCGGCGCTTGCCGAGGGCGGCTGGTTCGGCGAGTCGCACGAGCGCGAGTCGCTCAGGGCGGCCACGGTGCCCGATCCAGAGGAGCGGATCGCCGCCGTACGGACCCTGCTGGCCGAGGAGGCGCGGATGGGGATGATGGTCGGCGTCGCCGTCGGCTGGGCACTGAAAGACGAGATGAGCGCGGGCGAAGCCCCGGAGAGCGAGGGCTTCGGCCCGAAAGGAGAGAGCTGAGGATGGAGATCAGGTTCCACGGCCATTCGTGTTTCGAGTTGAGCGATGGGGGGACGACCGTGCTGGTCGACCCTTTCCTGAAGCCGAACAATCCCGCTGCGGTGGTGAGCGGGGAGGAGGTC
>DASSXC010000187.1:0-12789 GCA_035704205.1 Solirubrobacterales bacterium
GCGACGAAGGGAGCACGATGGTCCGGATCAGCATCCTCACCACCGCCTACCAGCGAAGCGGAACGCTGCCCCGCCTCTACCGCAGCCTGGCCGAGCAGACGCTGCGCGACTTCGAGTGGGTCGTGATCGACGACGGCTCCACCGACGACACGGGGGAGCTCGTCCGCTCGCTGCGGGCGGAGGCGGACTTCCCGATCGTCTACGAGTGGCAGGAGAACCAGGGCAAGCACGCGGCCGTGAACCGCGCGGTCGAGCGGTCGAGCGGCGAGCTCTGCGCGATCATCGACTCCGACGACTGGTACAAGCCCGACGCCCTGGAGCGGATGCTGGCCGCCTGGGAATCGATCCCCGTCGAGCGCCGTGACCGCTTCGCCGACGTCGAGGGCGTGCGGGTGGACCCGGACGGCACGCTCGTCTGCGACACCTACCCGGAGGACGTCTTCGACTCCGACGCCTTCGAGCTGATCGCCCTGCACGGGGTCTACGGCGACAAGATCGGCATGTTCCGGCGCGAGGTGCTGGCGCAGTTCCCCTTCCCCGAGGACGCCGGCTGGCACGTCACCCCGCAGCTCGTCTGGAACCGGATCGCGGCCCGCTACGAGACCCGCTACGTCAACGAGATCTGGGCCTACACCGACTATCGCAGCGGCGGCCTCACCGACCGCGAGACCGAGCTGCGCCTGCGTTTCCCCGCTTCCCAGCTCGCCTACTGGCGCGAGTACGCGGCGATGCCGAAGCGGATGCGGCGGCGCTCGCGCCTCCGTGCCCACGCCAACTGCGTTCGCTACTGGCTGCTCGAAGGAATCGGCCCGCGTCGCCAGCTGGCGCTCTCGCCGAGCCGGGCGTGGACCGCGATCGCCTGGCCGGCGGGGCTCTTCCTCTGCCTGCGCGACCGGCGCTGGATCGCCCGCAACCGAGAGCTGGTCGAGGGATGGGCTCCCTGACCGAGCCGCGGCTCAGGGCCGTCGTGCTGACCTACGGCACGAGCGCGGTTCACGGGCCGCTGCTCGACTCGCTGCTCGGCCAGGGGGTCGCGACCGAGCGGATCCTCGTCGTCCACAACCCCGCCGCCCCGGGCGAGCCCGACCCCGCCGTCCCGCCCGGCTGCGAGGTCCTCCGGGCCACCCACAACCTCGGCTACGCCGCCGGGATGAACCTCGGCATCGAGCGACAGCTGGGCCGGGGATGCGATCTGCTGCTTGTTCTCACGCATGACGCCCGCCTGCGGCCCGGCGCGCTCGCGACCCTCCTCGCCGCCGCCGCGGCTCACCCGGAGTTCGGCGTGCTGGGGCCCGGACTCGTCTTCGCCGGCACGGAGACCCCGTTCTCGTTCGGGGGGCGGACCCGCCCAAACGGGTCGACCACGCACCTGACCGAGCCCCGCGAGGTCGAGGACGGGATCGCTCCCTGCGACTGGGTCGACGGCGGCACGATGCTGATCCGGGCGGACGCGCTGGCTCGAACCGGCGGTTTCGACGAGCGCCTCTGGAGCTACTGCGAGGAGGCCGACCTCTGCCTTCGCGTCAGGCGCGCCGGGCTCCGGGTCGGCGTGGTGCCCGCCGCGCTGGGCGATCAGGTGCCGGGCGGGACTAACCGGCCGGGCCCGTGGGCATACCTGATGACCCGCAACGGGGCGGCTTACGCCTACCGCGCCGCCGGCCTGCGCGGGGCGGCGTTCATCACCGTCCGTGGCTGCTACGAGGCGCTCGAGGAGCTGGCGCGGGCGGCCGTCCGGCTGACGCCGCTGCGCAGCGGCTCCGTCATGGACCCCTGGGCCGCGGCGGTTGGCATCCTGCGCGGCCTGACCGACTTCTACCGCCGCCGCTGGGGCCCCCCGCCGCGACTGCCGGGTTCGGGCGACGTCAGCAACGTCGTGCCGCCGCCGGCCGAGGACGAGCGTGGCGGCTGAGCGCCCGCGCGTCCTGCAGCTCGGGCCCGACGTGCGCGGCGGCATGCGGGCGGTGATGCGCGGCCTGCTCGCCTCGCCGCTCGGCGAGCGCTACCGGCTGGAGCTCGTCGCCACCCATCGCGGCACGGGTGCGGCCGAGCGGTTGGCTGTCTTCTGCCTCGCCCTCTGGCGCTTGAGCTGGTGGAGCCTGCGCGGCCGCGGCCGGATCGTCCACATCCACGCCACCGTGCGGGGCAGCCTGCTGCGCAAGGCGATCTGCGTCCTGCTCGCCAGGGCGCTGCGTCGCCGCACGATCCTCCACATGCACTCCGGGCCCGGCGACGTCGCCGCCGAGCGCGCTCGGCTCGGGCCGCTCAGGGTGGCGCTCTTCCGCCTCGCCTTCGGCGTCGCCGACGTCGTCCTCGCCGTCTCCACCGCCAGCGCCGCCGCCCTCGAAGAGGCCTACGGCGTGAGCGGCGTGGTGGTCGTCCCCAACGCCGCGCCGGAGGCTCCGGCCGTGCCCGCGGGCCGCGGCGAGGGGGAGACGAGGGCGCTCTACCTCGGCGGCTTCGCCAACCCGGTGAAGGGGGGCGAGGAGCTGCTGACGGCGCTCGAGCGCCCCGAGGTCGAGGCGCTCGGGGTCGTCCTCTGCGGGCCGGGCGAGCTGCCCGCGCGCGGCCACGAGCTGCTCGCTCGCCGGCCCGGCGTGGAGTGGCGCGGCTGGCTGCGGGAGGAGGAGAAGGAGGAGCTGCTGCGCGAGGCGGCGATCTTCGTCCTGCCCTCGACTTCGGAGGGGCTGCCGATGGCCGTGCTGGAGGCGATGGCCTGGGGAAGGGCGATCGTCGCCACGGCGGTGGGCGGCGTCCCCGACGTGCTCGCCGACGACGTCGACGGCCTCGTCGTCCCACCCGGCGACCACGCCGCCCTCGCCGCCGCCCTGGCGAAGCTGGCGGCCGACCCGGAGCTATGCGAGCGGCTCGGCACGGCCGCGCGCGAGCGCGCCCGCCGCCTCAATGCCGAGGAGGTAACCGGGCGACTGGAAGCGATCTACGCCGAGCTGCTCGCCTGAGCCGGGCGGGACCCGGCCTACGCCAGCAGCTCTGCCCGCACAGCGTCGATCAGATCCGACCCGTCCAGTCCGGCGGCCGCTCCCCGCGGTGGCGCCGCGGCGACCGCGGCCGCCAGCCGGGACTCGTCCTCGACCAGGACCAGCCGGCCGTCTCCGGCGAGGCGGCGGCCCAGCTCGAGCTGGTGGTCGTCGACCGTCTCTCCGTAGCGCTTCAGGCGGGGGAAGACGACGGGCACGTGGCCGGCGCGGACGGCGCAGAGGATCGTGCCGACGCCGGCGTGGCTGACCACGTGGGTGGCCCGCTCCATCCCCTCGACGATCTCGGCGAAGGTCATCCAGGGTGCCGCGAGGGTGGCGTTGGCGGGCGGCTCGCCGGGCCCGTGCTGGACGACCAGCTCGCCCGCCGGCAGCGTCTCCAGCGCGCGCAGGAAGCGGTCGAAGCGGAAGGTCGGGTGGCTGCCGACGGTGGCGAAGATCACAGCAGCCTCCCGGCGAAGCGGGCCCGTCGCCGTCCCCCGGCCTCCGGCCACTGGACGAAGAAGGCGTCGGCGAGCGGGTAGACGAGCCGCCCGGCGAGCGAGAGGCCGTCGGTGCGGGTGAGGCTCTCGACGTAGACCAGCCGCACGCCGTGCAGCTTGCCGACGAGGAAGAAGGGCACGGCGAGGGCGGCGCCGGTGGAGAGGATCGCGTCGGGGCGCTCGCGCCGCACCGTGCGCCAGGCCAGGCCGAGGTTGGAGAGCAGGGCGCGGATGCTGCGGTTGGTCGGGCCGCGGGCGAGGATCTTGTCCTCCTCGCGCAGGAGGTAGTCGGAGTCCGGGGCCGCGAGGGTGATCCAGGTGCGCCCCATGTCCTCCCAGGCCGGTCGCAGGCTGAGCAGCTGGAGCAGGTGCCCGCCCGGCGAGCAGACCAGCAGCGCCCGCCGCGGTCGCTCAGCCGGCATCGCCGGTGGCGGCGCTGAGCGTGACGAGGTCGAGCCCGGCCTCGGCGGCCGCCGCCGCGATCAGCGGCACCGCGCCGGCGGTGGCGGCGGCGCTGCCGCGCTGGGCGTAGCGGGCCGAGTCGTGCAGGAGGACGACCGCGCCCGGAGCGAGGTCTCGTTCGACCAGGGAGGCGATGCGCTCGGCCGAGCTCTCCTCCCAGTCCTGGCCCCAGGCGGTCCAGTAGGCGAGGCCGAGGCCGAGCCGCTCGCAGACCGCGGCGAGGGTGGGGGAGGAGGCGCCGAAGGGTGGCCGGTACCAGGCCGGCCGCCGCCCGACCGCGGCCTCGACTGCGGCGACGCCGTCGCTCAGCTCGCGCTCGGCCTCGCCCTCCGAGAGCCGGTCGTGGCGCCGGTGGTCCATGCCGTGCAGGGCGATCTCGTGCCCTCCCTCGACGATCTCGCGGGCCAGCTCCGGTCGCTCGGCGACGTGGCGGCCGAGGACGAAGAAGGTCCCTCTGGCGCCGCAGGCGCCGAGCGCCTCGAGCACCGGCGGGGTGCCCTCGGGGTCGGGCCCGTCGTCGAAGCTGAGCACCGCGCCGGCGCCCGCCGGCACCGATTCGACCCCGGGCGCGCGGCGCCAGCGTCGCCGCCGCGAGGGGCTCCAGTCGTAGAGTCGCTGGCGCAGGGGGCGCGGTATCGCGCCCCGAACGGCGCGGCGGAGCTGGCGGGCATCGGGCATACGGCGGCCAGGTTAGTCGCAGGCGCGGCTGGGGGTCCGCCCGCGACGCTCCTAAACTGCGCGGCGTGCCAAGCCGCCCGCTCCGCAACCGCTCAGGCGCCGCCACCTTTCTCTGCTACCACTCGGTCGCCCCGGAAGGTCCGCGGTACCTGGCGATGGCCCCCGAGCTCTTCGAGCGCCAGCTCGCCCAGCTGCGCCGCCGGGGCTTCGCCGGCGGCGACCTCGCCGCGCTCGGCGACCTCGCCGCGGGCCGTGCCTCCGGGCGTTCCGCCTTCCTCACCTTCGACGACGGCTTCCGCGACAACCACGAGACCGCGATGCCGCTGCTGCGCGAGTACGGCTTCGGCGCCTTCGTCTTCGTGCTGCCACCGCTGCTCGACGCCGGCGCGCCGTTCGAGTGGCCCGAGATGCGGGACGACCTGGCCCGTTTCCCCACGACCATGCGCTCGGTGACCTGGTCGATGCTGGGGGAGATGAAGGAGAGCGGCTTCGAGGTCGGCAGCCACACGCTCAGCCACCCCCACCTGCCGCGGCTCGGCGGCGAGGAGCTGCGCCAGGAGCTGTGGGATTCGCGGCTGGCGATCAAGCAGAGGCTGGGCAGCTGCGACACGCTGGCCTATCCGTTCGGCGAGTGGAGCGAGTCGGTGGCCGCCGCGGCGGCGGACTGCGGCTATCGCTTCGCCTTCACGCTGCCGACGGTGAGCGGCCAGCGCGACGCGACGCCGCTCTCGATCCCCCGCGTCAACGTCGACTACCGCGACGACGAGCGCCGCTTCGGGCTCAAGCTCTCGCGGTCCGGGAGGCGACTGCTGCTCTCCGCCGCGGTGGGGGCGCTGCGGCGGCGTCGAGCTGGCTGAGCGGCGCTGGGACGCTAGCCGTTCCCGCGCAGGTCGTCCAGCCGAATGTGCTCGACCTCCTCGGTGGGGTTGAAGAAGGCGCATTTGGAGCCGCCGAAGACCCAGACTTCGCCGTCGACGACGACCGCCCCGTGCCCGTGGCGGGCGACGCGCAGGGCCGGCAGCAGCGTCCACTCGTTCGTCGTCGGGTCGAATTCCTGGACCGCGCCGGTGACCGTTTCGGCGCCGTCGTTGCCGCCGGAGACGGCAACCACGGCGTCGTCGAGCGAGATCGCCGCCAGGCCGCCGCTCGGGACCGGCATCTGCGGCAGGCTTTCCCACTTGCCCGAGCGAGGGTCGAAGCGTTCGGCCGTGTCGACCGCCAGCGATTGCGGCGCCCTGCCGCCGAGCACGTACAGCTTGCCATTGAGGACCGCCTCGCCGACGTGCTCGCGGCGACTGTGCATCGAGGGCAGCCGCGACCAGTGGCGGCTGCGGAAGTCGTAGGCGAAGACATCGGACTTGGCGATGCTGTTCCGGGCGCCACCGGCCCAGATCAGGCGGTGACCGACGACCCCGACCGCGCCGGCCGCGCGGGGAACGGGCATGTTGGCCAGCCTGGACCAGCGGTCGGTCCCCGGGTCGTAGCGGAAGAAAGCCCGGCTGGTCTTTGCGTGGGTGAAGCGGCCGTAGCCGCCGGCAACGTAGATGTCGCCGCGATAGGTGGTCAACCCGACGTGGTTCAGCGGGCGGGGCAACGGCGTCAGTTGTTCGTACGGCCCTCGGGGCGGGTCGAACCGGGTCAGCTCGTTGCTCGCGTCGAGCAGGTAATGGTCGGGGGTGAGTTCCCTGATCCCGAGGGTGCCGCCGACCAGGTAGGCGCTGTCGCCGATCGCGACCGCGCGGGGCTCGTCGCGCGGTTCGCCGAGCGGTGGCCCCTGCAGCCACGGTGAGGCGAGGTTGGCCGGCGGATCGCAGACATCGGAGTCGACCCCGGTCACCGCCTTGACGTCCTTCTCTATTCCGGTCTCGGTCAGCGCCGCGACGGGCAGCGCGACGAGCAGCGCGACCACGAGGACGATCGGCACGGCCAGCCAGCCCCGCATCAGCTCCGCCCCTCTGGTCCGGGCAGGAACTCGGGCAGGCCCGCCAGGTCGAGGCCGGGTGGGCGCAGCGCCCGCAGCAGTCTTTCGCCGACCGCCCGCCAGGTGAAGGGGGCGGCGTGCCGGTAGGCGCGCTCGCCGAGCTGGCGAGCGGTCTCCGGCTCCGCCAGCTCGAGCATCGCCCGGGTCAGGGCCTCGTCGTCGGTCGGGTCGACGATCCGGCCGCCGTCGCCGACCGCGTCGGGCGCGCCGCCGACGGTGGTGCCGATGCTCGGCAGTCCGGTCGCCCCGGCGTCCATGTAGGCGATGCCGAAGGCCTCGAGGGAGGAGGGCATGACGAAGCAGGTCGCTTTGTGCAGCAGCTCCGCGTAGCGTCGCTCCCCCGACTCGGAGCCGAGCGGCAGCAGTCCGTGGCCGGTCACGCCCGCTGCCTCGATCGGCGGGTGGCCGCCGACCAGGTCGAGGGTCGCCTCCGGATGGCGCCGGCGCACCTCGGCGAACGAGGCGACGACCGCCGCGCCGCGCTTGCGCCGCCAGTCGGCGCCGACGAAGAGAAAGCGCGGCACGGACCAGTCCCGCTCCACCCTGCCGGCGTCGACGTTGCGGCCGACGCCGACGACACGCACCTTCTCCGCTGGGATGCCGTAGTCCTCGACGACCGACCTTCCGGCGAACGCGCTGGTCACGGCGCAGGCCCGGCTGCGCTCGTAGATCCGCCCCTGGCGGGCTCGCCAGTGCCTCCCGGCGGCGCTTCCCACTTCGTTGTAGGGGGGTTCGTCCCGACGCAGAGCCTGGGCGACCGTCAGATCCTCGTAGGTCACCACCGGCAGCTTAGTCCTGAGCGAGTATCCGGTGCCGATCATCACCACGCCGTCCAGCTCGCCGCTGCGGCCCAGGGTGCGGTCGGCGACGGCGCCGCTGGCCAGCGCGAAGAGGCGGTTGGCCGACTGGTCGGCCCAGGACATCCGCGTCACCTGCAGGATCCGGCCGGCGCCGCGGAAGGTCGCACGCACCGGCACGACCTCGCAGCCGGCCTCCTCGATCCCACGACTGAGCCG
Organism: Solirubrobacterales bacterium; assembly: GCA_035704205.1. GTDB lineage: Bacteria > Actinomycetota > Thermoleophilia > Solirubrobacterales > 70-9 > VRUE01. Next base: position 7,613 of record DASSXC010000187.1, read on the forward strand.
GGCCGGCACGCCGGACCACGTCGCGGGGTCGGTCGGGTCCCCCTGCTGGACCAACGCTATGCGTGCCAAAGCGGTCGTCTCCTTGGACCCGTTGGGCAAACTCGAGCGGACCGCATCCTACGGAATCGGATGGCGGCGATCGATCAGCCGACGGCCACGTCGGCGGCGCTGTGGCCGAGGCGGGCGGCGTCGAGGCGGATCTCCGAGTCGCCGGGGATCTCGTCGCCGTTGCGGTAGAGGCCGTCCTTGATGTAGGCGTAGCTGGCGCCGTCGGCGATCATGCTGACGCCGCTGCGCGAGTCGACCAGGTTGCTGTCGAGGTAGACCTCGTAGAAGCCGGCGCCCGATCCCGACGCCTTGAAGTGAATGGCGACGTCGTGCCACTCGTGCTCGGCGACCGGGGCGAGGAAGCGGTCCCCGTCCATCGAGGGGCCGTGGCTCCACAGGCCTTTCGGGTTGTCCTCGTATTCCTCGTCGTCGCCCTCGTAGTCCCAGAGTTGCAGGCCGAAGGCCGGCGAGCCGTCGTCGTCGCCCTTGAACTGCATGATCAGGTTGTGGGCGCCGGGGCGGCCGTAGACCATCGAGACGATGTAGAAGGAGAAGCCGTACCAGTACTCGTCGCCCTCGCCGAACTCGATCATGCCCGAGGTGCTGCCGCCGCCGTTGCCGCCGAGGATCAGCTCGGAGCGGTGCTCGGTCCCGGTCAGGGCGACCCTGGCGGCCGAGCCGCCGCTGCGGACCGTGTCGCTGACCACGGTGGGCAGCACTTCGCCGACCCCGGCGGTGTTCCAGTTGAAGAGGCCGTTCTCGAAGCCCGCGTCGAGGACGCCGGAGTCCGAGCTGGTCGCTGGGGCGGCCTTGGCCTTGCGGCGACCGATCGCCGCGTTGGAGGAGATCGAGACCTTGCGGGTCGCTTGCCGGGCACGCCGTGACTGGGCTCGCCTGGCCCGGCCCTGGCGGGCGCGGCGGCCCTTGTGTGGGTGGCGCTGTCCCCGCTGCTTCTTCAGCATGCTGCTCTGTGCGGCTGGAGAAGCCGTTTGGCCGGCCTTCGCAGCGGCGGGCGCCGCGCCGCCGAGGAGCATCGCGAGCGCCGTCGCGATGCACGCCGAGAGCCAAAGGAAACGGGTCCGCGGGAAGTCTCTGAGGGTCGTGCGTGCCACCCGCTCTTGCTCGGCCGCACTCCAGCCACGCCGCAACTGTCAAGGCGCAACTGGACGGATGTTCGATGCCCGTCCGAACGCCCTGAAAGCGTTCTTTCAGCCTGCCGCTACAGATGCCTGGCTGGTGCCGAGGCGGGCCGCGTCGAGGCGAATCTCCGAGCTGCCCGGGATGTTGTCGCCGTTGCGGTAGAGGCCGTTCTTGATGTAGGCGTGGGGGGCGCCGGGGACGATCATGCTGACGCCGCTGCGGGAGTCGACCAGTTTGCCGTCGAGGTAGACCTCGTAGAAGCCGGCGCCGCTGGACGAAGCCCGGAAGTGGATCGCGACGTCGTGCCAGGTGCGCTCGGGCACGGGGGCGAGGAAGCGGTCGCCGCCCATCGATTTGCCGTGGCTCCAGAGGCCTTTGGGGTTGTCCTCGTACTGATCGTCGTCCCCGTCGTAGTTCCAGAGCTGCAGGCCGAAGTTGGGACTGCCGCTGTCGGCGCTCTTGAACTGCATGATCAGGTTGTGGGCGCCGGGGCGGCCGTAGACCATCGAGACGATGTAGAAGGAGAAGCCGTACCAGTACTCGTCGCCCTCGACGAACCGGCGGGTGCCGGACGTGCTGCCGGTGCCGTTGCCGCCGAGGATCAGCTCGGAGCGGTCCTCGGAGCCGCTGAGGATGACCTTGCCGGACTTCGAGCCCGAGCGCACGATGTCGCTGACCACGGTCGGCGTGACTTCGCCGACGCCGGCGATGTTCCAGTTCAGCAGCCCGCTCTCGAAGCCGGCTTCCAGCAGGGGCGCCGGAACGGGGGCAGGCGCCGCGGGCGCCGGTGCCGGCTCGGGAGCAGGAGCAGGGGCGGGCTGGGGGGTGGGAGCAGGCTCCGGCTGGGGAGTGGGAACGGGCTCGGGCTCGGGAGTGGGAGCCGGCTCCGGCTCCGGCTCAGGTGCGGCGGTCGGAGCTGGCTCGGGCGTGGGGCTCGGCTCGGGGGCGGGAGTGGGAGTGGGCTCGGGGGCGGGAGCCGGCGCCGGTTCCTCGTGCCTGGGGTGGCGACTCCGCCTCGCGCCGGCCCTGTACTTCTTCAGGGCGCGCCGGCCGCGGACCATGCGGTCGCCCTGGCGCTGATCCGCCGCCGAGAGGTGGCGCATCCCGGTCGAGCTTCCCGCCGGGGAAGGCTCGCGAGCGCTCTCCGCGCCCGCCTGTGCGACGGGGCCGAGCGAGAGCGAGGCCAGCGCCACGGCGGCAAGCGCCAGGAAGGCGATGCAGGCGCGCTGAAGCCGGGGCGCCCGGGCGTGTGAGCTGTCGGCGGGGATTCGCATGCGAACCCCTTTCGTCCGCCGGAGCGGGCCGGTCAACTGACCGACGGCAGAGACGGACGTATGTCCGTCGCCGGCCCGTCGAGTGCGCCTCTACCCGGGCGCCGCTAGTAGGCGCCGCGACCCGACAGCACAGCCGGGAGGGTGGCAAGCAGAATCTCGACGTCACGCGCCAGCGACCAGCCGGCGACGTACTGGTAGTCGAAGCGGACCATCTCCTGAAATGGGCTCTGCGAGCGCCCGTAGACCTGCCAGGGCCCGGTCAGGCCGGGGCGCAGCTCGAGGCGGCGCAGATGCCAGTCTTCGTCGAGCGCCGCCGTCTCCGGAAAGATCAGCGGGCGTGGGCCGACCAGGCTCATCTCGCCCCGCAGCACGTTGAACAGCTGTGGCAGCTCGTCGATCGAGAAGCGGCGGATGAACTGGCCGACCCGGGTGACCCGTGGGTCCTTGCGGATCTTGAACATCACGCCGTCCCCGGCTTCGTTGAGCTCGGAGATCTCCGACTTGCGCTTCTCCGCGTCGACGTACATCGAGCGGAACTTGATCAGCTGGAAGCTCGTGTTGCCCCGGCCGGCGCGAGGCTGGCGGAAGAAGATCGGCCCGCGGGACTCGAGCTTGATCGCGATCGCGATCGCGATCATCAGCGGGGAGAAGGCGAGGATCAGCGCCAGCGAGCCGGCCGCGTCGAGCAGGCGCTTCGCCGCGATCGACGCCGAGGTGAGCACCGGCGTCCCGATCGAGAGCAACGGCAGGCCGCCGACCTGGTCGAGGGCCCGTACCCCGTCGAGGAACTCGAAGAGGCGCGGCACGACGTCGACCGTGACGCCCGCGTCGCGGCAGGCTCGGATCGACTCCAGCAGCTGCTCGTGGCTGGCCTTGGAGAAGGCGATGATCACCCGGTCGATCCCCTGGGCCTCGATGATCGTGTCGAGGTCGGTGAAACGCCCCAGCCAGGGCAGATCCGGACTGCCGACGTCATGCACCTCGTCGTCCACGATGCCCACCGGGACGAGCCCGAATTGGACGTTGTTGTGAAGCTTTTTGACGACCTGGCCGGCGACGAAGCCCGAGCCGAGGATCAACGTGCGTTGGCGCAGATCGGGATCGCGGTGCAGGCCTGCCCTGACGATCGTGCGAGCGATGCCGGTCAGTCCGGCGATTCCGCTTACGGTGAGGAAGGTTACGCCGATCACCTGCTCCAGCCCCAGGATCGACGCGAGGCCGAAGAGGGGCCAGGTGATCAGCAGGATGGCGACGAAGGCGCGGGGGATCTCGCTGACCGCCGATGCCCAGCTGGCCAGCTGATCGCTGCGATAGAGGCCGATGCTGAAGGCGGCGAAAGGCCATAGCAACGTCGCCCCGGCCACGTATGCCGCTCCGCTCAGCTCGGTCGAGCTGAGCCCGAGGACGAACACCGCGATCGCCGCGGCGAGGCAGGCGGCCACCGAGTCCGCCGTGAAGAGCATCCTGGCCAGCACGGCTCCCCGTCGCCGGGCGCGGCTGGCCGCGCCGTGGGTATTGGGCTGGGTCGTTCCGGTCTGATCTGCCTCCACGGCGGCTTCGCCGTGGGCGTGGGTTGCGGTTGAGCTCTCCATATCGGGCTAGATCAAAGGGGGGGACGAAACAGGGGTCAGTTCAGAAAATAAAGATGATGCGGGCAAAACTCCATTCGGCACAACAGATCGACAACAAGTCTGCCGCGCTGAAGCTGGCAACCACGCTTGCAGAGCGAACTTCGTTGATGCCTTCGGACGAATATTCGAAGTATTTTCGTAAATGGCGCTGGACAGCGCTTCAGTGTGCTTCGCCGGGGGCGTGCGCCGGGGGGCGCGACTCCTCCGCCAACGAGGTGATCTCGAGCGGCCCGTGGGCCGCCGCTTCGAGCACCTCGGTGGCCTCCTCGGCTGAACGAGCATAGAGCTCGACCAGCATGTGGACGACGATTCGCTCCTCATCATGCTTGTGGAAGCGGACGTGGGCGAAGAACTCACGTACCCCCGCCTCGCCCAGCGCCCCGTAAGCGAGCAGCTCGGCGGCTTCCGGGCCGGCGCAGCTCTCGACCCGGTCCTGGTCGACGGTGACCGTGCAGGAGGCGACCCAGGGAGTGCCGGCCACCATCCGCTCCCAGCGGTCCTCGATCGGCACGACCCGATCGTCCTGGAAGGTGAGGTGGGGCTGGTCGTGCATGCAGTCGAGGCACTGCACGACGGATTCCTGCACTTCGTCGATCCCTTCCGCGGGGATGCCCGTGTCGGGGTCGACGCGGCGGATCGCGTCGTAGTGCATCTGGATCTCGAGGTTCTGGGACCAGCAGCGGTAGCAGCGCAGCCAGGCCGAGCGCTCGCCGTCGCTCATCCGCCCTCAGGCCGCGGCGCCGGCTCGCGCCCGCTCGGAGACGAGCCCGACGATCTCGCCCGACGGCGCTACGCTAGGAGCGATGGATCCGGGGTTTCCGCCTCCTGAGGTGAACGGCGACCGCAGCGCCTGGCTTCGCTGCTATCGGTGCTGGTCGACGCGCCTCGAGGCGCAGGTTCACTACGACGCGATCATCAGGGTGGATCCCGAGTCCGGCGAAACCGCCGAACGGGTCGAGGAGGTTCAGGAGGCGGTGGTCCAGTGCCTCGACTGCATGCACGACCAGCCGCACCTGACGATCGAGGAGGGCCGGGTGATCCCGATCGGCGAGCGTTGGGAGCGGATGGTCGCCGGTACCCCGTG
>DASSXC010000188.1:0-6924 GCA_035704205.1 Solirubrobacterales bacterium
AGGGCCCGCCAGGTCTCGACCGCCGCGTCCAGGTCGGCGGGCGCGCCCGGGCGGCCCTCGAACCAGGCGAAGGTGGTCTCGTCGGGCGCAACCATGCCGGCGCGGGCGCCCCACTCGATCGACATGTTGCAGACGGTCATCCGCCCCTCCATGGGGAGGGCGCGGATCGCCGAGCCGGCGTACTCGACGACGTGGCCGCGGGCGCCGTCCACGCCGAGGGCGCCGATCGTGCCGAGGATGAGGTCCTTGGCGCCGACGCCGACGCCCGGCTCGCCCTCGATGGTCATGTTGCAGATCGTCATCCGGTTCTCCATCGAGAGCGCCTCGATCGCCGGCCCCGCGTACTCGACGGCGTGCCCGGCCATCCCCCCCACGCCGAGGCGGCCGATCGTCGCCAGGATCAGGTCCTTCGGCGTGACCCCCGGGCCCAGCTCACCGGAGTAGAGGATGCGCATCGTCTTCGGCCGCTTCTGGACCATGCACTGGGTCGCCAGCACGTGCTCGACCTCGGAGGTGCCGATGCCGAAGGCGAGCGCGCCGAAGGCGCCGTGGGTCGAGGTGTGGCTATCGCCGCAGACGATCGTCATGCCGGGCTGGGTCACGCCCAGCTCGGGGCCGATCACGTGGACGATCCCCTGCCGCTCGGAGCCCAGCGAGTAGATCGGGATGCCGAACTCCTCGCAGTTGCGCTCCAGCGTTTCGACCTGGACACGGGAAAGCTCGTCGGCGATCAGCCGCGCCGCCATCGTGCCGTCGGTGGGCACGTTGTGGTCGGCGGTGGCCAGCGTCCTGTCGGGACGGCGCACCGGCCGGCCGGCCATCCGCAGGCCGTCGAAGGCCTGTGGCGAGGTGACCTCGTGGATCAGGTGCAGGTCGATGTAGAGCAGACCGTCGGAGACCTCGTGCTCGCTCCAGATCCTGTCGAACATCGTTTTCGGCCTACTCATCAACGTCGCCTCCTCTGCTCTCGTTCGTTCGCATTCATCATCACCGGAGATCTTGCTCTCTCACTCCCGCGTCCGGGGGCGACTAGCTCCTCCTCAGCCCGGCGGCGATCACGGCGAGGAAGCGTGCCTGCTCCTCGCCTTCGTTCTCGAAGTGGTGGGGGAGATCAGCGTCGAAGGTGACGCTGTCCCCGGTGTGCAGCTCGTGGCGGGTTCCGTCGACGATCAAGGCCACGACCCCGGTGAGGACGACGGCGGTCTCGCGGCTGCCCGGCTCGTGCATCGGCGGGTCGTCGGGACCGCCCGTCGTCGCGCCGGCCTTCAGCGTGTGCACCGAGACATCGGCGCGCTGTCCGGGCAGCGGCGGCGTCAGCTCCTCGAAGCGATGCCCGCCCCGCTCGTAACGCCGCCGCTCACCGGCACGGCTGACCGCGACGTGCTCCCCCTCGTCCAAGCGCAAGAGCTGGGAGAGCGTCAACTCGAGTCCAGCGGCGATCTTCTCGGCCACAGCCAAGGTCGGGCTCGTCTCCCCTCGCTCAACCTGAGAAAGCATCGGTGCGCTGACCCCGCTGCGCTCAGCCAGGTCGCGCAGCGAAAACCCCATCGCCTCGCGCAAGGCACGGACCCGAGACCCGATTACGGGACCAGGGTCGGCAGAGCGCCTAGCGGTAGCAGCTGACATTACGCTTGTACGTTATCACGTACGAACCCCTGGGCGAGTGTGCAGTTACCCGCCTATATGGCGGGAAAGTGCAACCTCGACGAGAGGAGGCGACGAAGGTCCGCTAGGACGGCTGCTGGGTCATCCAGCTGACGCCAAGTGATACGGATCACTCGCCAACCTGCCGCCTGAAGCCGACGGTCGCGTTCGCGGTCGGACTCGAAGGCCACACGGGTCCGGTGTGCCTGGCCACCGTCGAGCTCGACAATCAGTCGCTGCTCTCGCCATAGGCAATCGGCTTCGACTTTGAATCCGTCGATGTCGAGCAGGACGTTTAGCTCGGGATTTGGCAGCTCGCTGCGGGCGAGCACCCCGGCAAACCGGACCTCGAGTCTGCTGCGGGTTCGGCCGCGAGGGCCGCGGCCAAGACGATGCAGACAGGTCTTGATCGTTTTCGCACCTCGTCGGCCCGGATGGCGATCCAACAGATCCTCCAGGTCCTCGATGCGAAACCGATACAGGTATTCCGCTTCGCGAATTGCGCCTTCGAAGCTTTCTGCGGAGGCTTCGCTCGCAATGTCAAACAGCGTTCGAACGAGGGTGGTCACAGGGATGCTGCGCCTCGTGGTCGCTTCGTCCGGGGCGAGTTGCATGCAGTGGCGGCGGATCGCGGGCAGCGATCGGGTGCGCCGCGGCGTCGATACGTCGACCCGGGCACGCTCTCTCCCTCGCCTGATGCCCCAGAGCTCCGCCGCAGATCGGTGGCTCATCACAGCACCCTCTCCGACCCTCAGAACCGCGGCAAGCCAGTGGCCCTCGATCGGCACGATTCCGTGACCGAACGCGTACACCCCTCGGTGCAGTCGGTACAGCCTGCCGCCGCTCAGCCGGGTATCGATTGCATCTTCCCCAAGGCCAAGCTCGATCAACTGGGCCCGCGTCACGACTCCGTGTTGTCGCCTCGCCAGCTCCCCGATGATTCGGTCCGACGGACGAGTTCGCAGTTTCCCGCCTATATGGCGGGTAACTGCGAACTCGCATGCGTCGGCCGGTGGCATGCCGCGACGCTGACGGGGACCGGCGCGCGGGTGGTGCGCTGATTGGGGATTTTGTGTGTCGGCTTCGCGCCTGGGTGCGCTACGGGCCCGGGGTGCGTTCTACGGCGGCCTCCGCCGTGGCTGCCTCGGCCTCGCGGATCGCGGCTCCCTCCAGGGCATTGGAGAGGGCTCGTACGTAGGCCCTGGCCGAGGCCTCGAGGATGTCGGTGGCGACTCCCTGTCCGGTTGCCAGGCGGCCGGCGGCGCGCAGCATCACGCTGACCTCGCCGAGGGCGTCCTCTCCCCCGGTCACCGCCTCGACCGTGTACTGGCGCAGGTCGCACTCGGTGCCGGTGGCTTTCTGGATCGCATGGAAGATCGCATCGACGGGGCCGTCGCCGCCGGACTCCCCCACCATCTCCTCACCCGAGGGCAAGGTGACGGCGACCCGGGCCAGCGGCTCGCGCCGGGAGCCCGCCTCGACCTCGAACCAGGCCAGCTCGTGGGTGTCGGCTCGCTCGCGCATCTCGTCGGAGACGATCGCCTCCAGGTCGAGTGCGGTGACCTGCTTCTTTCGGTCGGCGATCTCCTTGAAGCGCTTGAAGGCCGCGTTCAGGGCGTTGCCCTCGATCTTGAAGCCGAGCTGCTCCAGGGCGTCGCGCAGCGCGTGGCGGCCGGAGTGCTTGCCCAGCACGATCGAGTTCGACTCGAGGCCGATTTCGGTCGCGTCCATGATCTCGTAGGTGGTGCGCTCCTTCAGCACGCCGTCCTGGTGGATGCCGGACTCGTGGGCGAAGGCGTTGCGACCGACCACCGCCTTGTTGGGCTGCACCGGGTAGCCGGTCAGGCGGGAGACCATGCGGCTGGTGCGGGCCAGCTCGCGGCTCTCGAGGCCGGTGCTGAGACCGTGCACGTCCTGCCTGGTCTTGACCAGCATCACGATCTCCTCCAGCGAGCAGTTGCCGGCCCGCTCGCCGATCCCGTTGACGGCGCACTCGACCTGGCGGGCGCCGGCCAGGACCCCGGCGTAGGAGTTGGCCACGGCCATCCCCAGGTCGTCGTGGCAGTGGACCGAGGTCTCGACATCGCGCAGGCCTGGCACCAGCTCGTAGAGGCGGCGGAAGTACTCGGCGTACTCCTCCGGCGTCGTGTAGCCGACGGTGTCGGGGATGTTGACCACGGTCGCCCCCTCCTCGACCGCGATCGCGCAGACCTCGGCGGTGAACTCGACGTCGGCACGGGTCGCGTCCATCGGCGAGAACTCGACGTCGTCGCAGTAGGAGCGAGCCAGGGAGACGGCCGCCCGGGCCTGGCCCTTGACGTCCTCCCGATCGGTCTGCAGCTGGTGCTCGATGTGGATGTCGGAGGTCGAGATGAAGGTGTGGATGCGCGGCCGGCCGGCGTCGCGGATCGCTCCCCAGGCGGCGTCGATGTCGGCCTTGTGGGTGCGAGCGAGGCCGCAGATCGTCGGTCCCTCGACCCCTCGCGAGATCGCCTCGACGGCCTCGAAGTCGCCCGGCGAGGTGATCGGGAAGCCGGCCTCGATCACGTCGACCCCCAGCCGCGCGAGCTGCTGGGCGATCTCGACCTTCTCGGCGGTATTGAGCGAGATGCCGGGCGATTGCTCGCCGTCGCGCAGGGTGGTGTCGAAGATGTGGACGCGGTTGGCGTCTGACTCGGTGCTCATGGGACTGCCTCCTTCTCCAGTGCTTTCGAATGACCTCTGTCTCTCGCGGCTATCGCGCCGCCCAGCGCTATTCCCCCCGAAGGGGGAGGAGAAGGAGTAGCGCGAGGCTGTCGAGCCGGTGCGTCATTCGCCGCTCCAGCTTAGCGTAGGCTGCCCGGATCGCAAGGCTCGATCGCTCCACTGTTTTGGCGCTCTTCGCGATGAGCATGAGCGTGTTGGTGATCGCCAACGACTTCTCGGCGGTCAACGTCGCGATCCCGACGATGGAGAAGGACTTCTCCACCAACGTCAACACGATCCAGTGGGTGGTCAACGCCTACGCGCTGACCTTCGGGGTGATGATCGTCACCGGCGGCCGCCTCGCCGACATGTTCGGGCGCCGCCGCGCCTTCTTCCTCGGCACGGCGATCTTCGCCTCGATGTCCGCCCTGGGCGGCGCCGCGCAGACGGAGACCTGGCTGATCGCCACCCGGGTCGTGATGGGGGTCGGCGGGGCGCTGATGTGGCCGGCGATTCTCGGCATGACCTTCGAGCTGTTGCCGGCGGAGAAGGCCGGCCTGGCGGGCGGGATCATCCTTGGCGCGGCCGGGCTCGGCAATGCGATCGGGCCGTTGATCGGCGGCGTGCTCACCGACGCCCTGAGCTGGCGCTGGATCTTCTTCCTCAACGTGCCGATCTCGGCCTTCGCCGTGCTCGTCACCTATCGCCTGGTCAAGGTGAAGGAGCCGGAAGCGAACGATCAGCGAATCGACTACCCCGGCATCGCCACCATCTCGGTCGGCCTGGTCTCGCTGCTCGTCGCCCTCGACCAGGTCGACGAGTGGGGCTGGGGCGACCCGCGAATCGTCGCCATGCTCGCCCTCGCCGCGGTGCTGATCGCCGCCTTCGTTCCGATCGAGCGACGGGCTGGGATGAACGCACTGGTGCCGCGCGCGGTGATGCGCAACGAGAGCTTCCGCGCCTCCTGCGTCGCGATCACGCTGATGTCGGCGACCTTCTTCGCCGCCCTGCTCTACCTCCCCCAGTTCATGCAGAAGCACCTCGATTACTCACCGCTCGAGGCCGGCGTCGGCGTCCTGCCCTTCCTGGCCACCTTCGCCCTCGTCTCCTTCGTCGCCGGGCCCCTCTACAACCGCGTCGGCGCCAAGCCGCTGGCGGTCGTGGGCGCGGGCTGCATCGCGATCGCGCCCTTCCTCTTCTCGCAGGTCACCGAAGGCTCCAGCTACAGCGCCCTTGTTCCCGGGATGTTCGTGCTCGGGATCGGGATCGGCAGCTTCTACCCGACCGCGACGACCGCCGGCGTCACCTCGGTCGACGAATCGCAGAGCAGCCTTGCCGGCGGGATCCTCTACATGTGCCAGATCGCCGGCGGCGCGATCGGCCTCGGCCTGACCACGACGGTCTTCTCGGCCCAGGACTCCTTCGTCGACGGCATCGAGGCAGCCTTCAGGCTCGACGCGGGCCTCTCGCTGGTCGGGTTCCTGATCGCGCTGTTCTTCGTCGGGGGTCGGCTCTTCAGAGACGCCCCCGGCGAGGGCGAAACGGCACAGGGCTAGGACGCGGCGAGCGCGGCGTGCTCTGCACGCGGGCGACCGAGGACGCCACCGTGCGTCGTTTTCGAACCGTCAGGAGAATTGCCGGACGCTGTCTTCGCCCGGCCCCGCCGCCAGCGAGTCCATGCCGGGACCGCCGCGAAGGACGTCGTCGCCGGGACCGCCGACCAGTACGTCTTCTCCCGGCCCACCGTAGAGCAGGTCGGCACCGCGCCAGCCGGCGAGACGATCGTCACCGGGGCCGCCGATCAGCTTGTCGCGGGCGGCCCCGCCGAGCAGGAAGTCGTTGCCGCTTCCCCCTCGCATCGTCACCGGCACGCTCACGTCCTTTGCAACCGTGACCCGGTCATCGCCGTCGCCGGAGTTCACTTCGAACCCGGCGATCATCGGCGCGTCGCAGACCAACTCGTTCGACTTTTCTTCGGGATGCCTGCAAACTTCGCCGCCGACTTCGAGCTGGACGATGGAATCGATCACGTATTCGCGACCATCCGGGGTCAACCAGATGCGGATCACGCTGGCTTCGGCGCCACCAGCCAGGAGGACGGTGTAGGTCTGGGGGGCGGCGTGCACGACGGATGGCGCCAGCAGCGCCAGCAAAGCGAACGAGATAAGTAGGAGCTTCTTCATCGCGGAGTCGTCCCCGCCGCCGATCGGGTCGGGGCGTCTACTGTGGAAACAACACGACCTTGCCTACGTTGCGGCGTTCGGCGATGAAACGGTGCGCGTCGCCGGCCCGCTCGAAGGGGAAGGACTCGGCGACGACCGGTTGCAGGCGGCCGGCGCCCAGATCGGCCATCAGCGGTCCGACCAGCCGGTCGAGGCTGCCCTCGCTGTCCAGCCACTTGAGCATGTTGAGGCCGAAGACGCCCTTGTTCTCGTTCATCACCCCTAACCCCTTCCACCAGGGCATCGACGAGAATGGGCTCTTGGCAAGGGTCCGCAGCGCGGTCGCGACACTCCGCGTCTCCCCCGCCTGCACCTCCGACGCCCCATACATGATCAGCCGTCCCCCTGGACGGAGCAACCGGTAATCCTTGCG
>DASSXC010000189.1:0-2210 GCA_035704205.1 Solirubrobacterales bacterium
GACGATCGAGGGCGGCGGCCGGGCCGGGATGATCGCGCCCGACGAGACCACCTTCGAGTGGGTGCGGGGACGCTCCGCGGCGCCGCAGGACTTCGACGCCGCGGTCGAGCGCTGGCGCCAGCTGCCGACCGACGCAGGCGCGAGCTTCGATACCGAGGTCGAGATTGACGCTGCGGGCATCTCGCCGATGGTCACCTGGGGCACGAACCCGGGGATGGTCGTCGAGGTCACCGACTCCGTGCCCGACCCCACCGCGATGGAGTCCCCGGCGGATCGCGAATCGGCCGAACGCGCCCTCGCCTACATGGGCTTGGCGGCGGGCACGCCGATGACCGAGGTCGCCCCCGAACGGGTCTTCATCGGCTCTTGCACCAACTCCCGGGTTGAGGACCTGCGCGAGGCCGCGGCCATCGTCGAGGGCCGGCGGGTCGCCGATTCGGTGCGGGCGATGGTCGTCCCGGGCTCCCAGCAGGTCAAGACCGCCGCCGAAGAGGAGGGCCTGCACGAGGTATTCCGCTCCGCCGGTTTCGAGTGGCGCGAGGCCGGTTGCTCTATGTGCCTGGGCATGAACCCCGACACGCTGATCAAGGGCGAGCGCTGCGCATCGACCTCGAACCGCAACTTCGAGGGGCGGCAGGGCAAGGGTGGGCGCACCCACCTGGTCAGCCCGAAGATGGCGGCCGCCGCCGCGATCGAGGGGCATTTCGTCGACATCAGGGATTGGAGCTGAGCATGCGACCGATAGACGTGATCGAGGGCAAGGTCTCGTTTCTGGACCGGGCCGACGTCGATACCGACCAGATCATCCCCAAGCAGTTCCTCAAGCGAGTGGAGCGAACCGGCTTCGGCGAGTTCCTCTTCTACGACTGGCTGCGCGACGGCGAGATCACGCTGGAGCCCAACCCGATCCTCGTCGCCGGCCGCAACTTCGGCTGCGGATCGTCGCGCGAGCACGCCCCCTGGGCGCTGGAGGACTTCGGCTTCGAGGCGATCGTCGCGCCGTCCTTCGCCGACATCTTCTACTCCAACTGCACCAAGATCGGCCTGCTGCCGGTCGAGCTCGACGAGGAGCACTGCCGCGCCGTCGCCGAGGCGGGCGAGGCGCGGATCGACGTCGACGACCAGACCGTCACCTCCGCCGCCGGCGTCTTCGAGTTCGCGATCGAGCCCGACGTCCAGCACCGCCTGCTCAACGGCCTCGATGACATCGGCATCACCCTGGAGAGCGCCGCGGCGATCGACCGGTTCGAGTCCGGCGCCGCGGCCCAGCGCGGGCCGGTGACCACCGCCCTGTGAGCGAGCCCGGCGCGGACAGGACGATCAACACCGGCCCCCGCGAGTGGGACGCCGACACCTACGACGCCGTCTCCGACCCGCAGTTCGAATGGGGGACGGAGGTGCTCGGCCGGCTCGAGCTGAAGGGGGACGAGTCGGCAATCGATGCCGGCTGCGGCTCGGGCAAAGTCACCGAGAAGCTGCTCGATCGCCTGCCCGACGGCGAGCTGCTCGCCGTCGACGGCTCCGAGGCGATGATCGCCAAGGCCCGTGAGAGGCTGGGGGAAAGGGCGACCTATCTGGTCGCCGACCTCTCTGAGCTCCGGGTCCCCCAGCCGGTCGACCTGATCTTCTCGACTGCGACCTTCCACTGGATAACCGATCACGACCGTCTCTTCGGGCGCCTTCACGCGGCGCTGCGCCCCGGCGGCCGCCTGGTCGCTCAGTGCGGCGGGGAAGGCAACGTCGCCGAGTACGCGAAGGCGATAGCCGCGGCGGCGGGGAAGCCCGAGTACGCGGAGCACTTCGAGGGGATGAGCGGCATGTGGAACTTTGCGCCCCCCGACCTGAGCGAAGAAAGGCTCCGCGGCGCGGGCTTCTCGAAAGTGCGCTGCTGGTTGCAGCCGAAGCCGGTGGTTCCAGCCCAACCGCTCGAGTTTGCCTCCACCGTGACCCTCGGTCCCCACCTGGCGCTCCTGCCCGAGGAGCTGAGGCGACCGTTCGCCGAAGCCGTTCTCGAGCAGGCGGGCGAGCCGCTGCGGCTCGACTACGTCCGGCTCAACATCGAGGCCACCGCCTAGGTGTCCCGCCCAAAGACATCGTGAACGCCTGAGGTAGCGCCGCCCCCCGGTTCCGCGGAACCGGGGGGCGGGCGCCAAAAGAGCATCCGGGCCCAACCCGAGGCTTGGGGTCTTGCGAGATCTCAAGTCAAAGGA
>DASSXC010000190.1:0-4839 GCA_035704205.1 Solirubrobacterales bacterium
ACCGCCAGCGTCGCTTCGCCGCCCTCGCCCTGGGCGTTGATTCGCAGCAGCGCCCCGAGCTCTTCGGTGATCGGGTTGCAGATCACGAGCACCTCTTCGGACGGGTTCAGATCCAGGCAATCCCGGATCAGCGTGCCAACTGCCCTATCCAGAGCACTGCCCATCACATAGGAAAGGCTAACCGGCCGACCGGCGCGCAGCCTTCTCCCGCCCAACCCCCCGCTAGCATCCCCCTCCCGGCCGGAGGAGCTCAGCTGGTTAGAGCAGCGGAATCATAATCCGCGTGTCGGGGGTTCGAGTCCCTCCTCCGGCATCGCATTCTAGAGCTAAAAGCGCCGCCCAAGAGGCGGCGTTTTTGCTTTCGGGTCAAGGTCTGGGTCAAGGAATGCAGGCGGGATGCAGAGTTTTGTCTACCGGCAATTGTTTGGGCCGATCCCGATCCCCGACGCAGAGCCGAAATAGGCCGCTTGATCAAGCGGCCTACCTACACCTTCCATATTTCCGTTGCGGAGCAAAGAGGCTCCTCCGGTGGGGGGAAGTTCTCCCCGTTCTCTCCGTTGGCCCCGTCCTTGACAAGCAATAGAGAGATTGGTTCTTCACCAGCCCCAAGCCGCCTCGCTTCCCTGGGCCTCCCCGCGCTCCTCGTATCTGACCCCGGTCGATCACATAGTGAGCGGGTGGGGTCAGATGCAAGGAGCGCCCTCTTTTGGCCCAGGGAAGCGAGGCGGCTGCACACGCTGCAATCGCAGCCCTGTTCGCAGCCCCTGGACGGCGATCTAAACGCCACATCAGCCCCATGCACGAAACGCTCTCCAAAAATTCGCAAAGTACGACTTTGCGAGAGCAACGTTTCCGCCGCTCGATGCGCAAACCTCCCGTGGTTCCCGTATAGGACTGATCAATTAGAGGAGGTTTCCTGTTGTTGCAAGAAGCTACTGTTGAGAGCGGCGGAACCGCCGTCCTTGACGCCACCGACGTAACCACCGCGATGCAGAGGCTTGACGACTTGCTCGACCTGAGCAACGTCAAGATGAAGCTCGCGGACACCGACGAGGGTCCCGGCCTGGATGCCGAGAGGATCGAGTTGATGGAGGCCGAGTACCGAAGGTTTCTCGCCCTCCAATTGATGCATCCCGGCGCAGTCATCGTGCCGTGCAAGATCGTGGATGAGATGTGGCACCGCCACATACTCGATACGGCTGCATACCGTGAGGATTGCCAGGCGATTTTCGGGCGCTTCCTCGACCACTTCCCGTACTTCGGGATGAGAGGAGAAGAGGACGCGCAGGCTCTGAATGATGCCTACGCCGACACCCTCTGGCGCTACCGGGACGCCTTCGGCGAGCCGCCCGCCGAGACCTGGATCAGCAGCGACGCGGCGAAATGCGGGCGTACGGCCTGCAAGCCGCAGAAGTGCAGGTAGTCGTTTGACCGCGCGGATCGCGCAGCCCTCGTCCTCGGGCGAGTGCTGCGCGGTTCAGGTCGAGGCATTTGGATAGGGCTCGAATAGGCTCCGTCGATGCCCGACGACCCGAAGCGCAAAGCCGCCGCCAAAGCAGTCAAAGCGGCTCAGAAGCAATTTGAGCGCGACAGCAAGGCCGCCCGAGAGGCGCGGCGCAAAGCCTTCGCCCAGGCACAGAGGGAAGGACTGTCGCTGCGAGATATCGGGGAGCTTGTCGGTCTGGGTTACACGCGAGTTCGGCAGATCATTCGAGGCGAATAGTTTCGCGCTGTTGACCTTTTCTACACAGCGCTGCTAGGCTTCGCGGCCACATAAGTGGGGCCGCGCGCTGGAACGCCGGCCCCGTGGCGGTCGGCCAAGTCTCCAAGGTCCGACCGCAGCGGGAACGGTAGCTGGCTACCGGCCTCAGAGAAGCGGCGACCCGCCGTGCGCAAACACGAACGGGCCGCCTGAGACACAGGAGGACATATCTCCCATGCCCTGCGACAACCCTACGGGTGGCGGCTCCTTCGTTGCCCTGAATCTGCCCGCTCAGCACGTCTCGTCCCTACGGGACCAAATGACCGACTGGCTCGACGGCCTGCGCCGCGACCTGAGAGCGCCCGAGAAGCTGGAAGACCCGAGCCGCACGGAGAGAGAAGCCCAGGCGGTTGAACGGCTCCTGGTCGGTCTGACGGTCGGCCAGCTACTCATCCCCGACCCCGAGGCAGAGGCGCTCTTGCGTGCCGCCGCCGAGAGCAACGACAAGGAGACCGACTACGCGGAGGTCGCCGCCGCTCACGACGCGCTACATGCTCTGCTCGACGTGCTGGGAGGGCAGCGCAATTGATCGCTATCGACCTGCGATTGCAGCGCGCCGTCCTGGCGCTCGTCCTGCGCGAGCATCCGATCCTGCTGACGCTCCCGGCGTTGGCGGGTCGGGTGCTGGCGGACCCCCGCACCCTGACCGGAGGGGTGGCACTCGCCCGCGCCCTCCGCGACCTGGACAACGAGGGCTTGGTCTTCAGCAACGGGCTGCTGATCCAGCCGAGCCGACCGGCGCTCTACGTCAAGCGCCTGCTAGGGGAAGGCTGATGTTGGTACCTGGGCGGTTCAGCAGCGCCGCTATCGGGATCGGCGACGGCGAGGTTGAGGTGCGCCTGAGCGACGGTGGCAACTGGCGGGTTCAGGTGCGGTCGACCGATGGGGAGGACTGGCGGATGCTCTGCCGAGGACATATCGACGGCACCATCTTTGAGACTGCCACCGTCGATCAAGGGCCGGTCACGGTCGGCCCGCTGCGCATCGACCCTGCTGCCCGCTGCGTCGAAGTTCATGGCGCTCCGGTGCGCTTGGCGGCGCGGGAATTTGAGTTGGTGGCGCTGCTTGCCACCGACCCCAACCGCGTCTTCACCAAGAAGGAGCTGCTGCGGGAGATTTGGGGACGCAGGGGAGGTGCGGTCCGCACCCTCGACTCACACGCCAGCCGCGCCCGCTGCAAGCTGCGGGAAGCCGGAGCCGAGGGGTACATCATCAACTGCCACTCGCGCGGCTACATGCTGTGTGCAAATCGTTAGCTATTTAGAAAATAAAATGATCTGAAAGTGGACCGTTTCGACTTCGAGCATCGTCTTAGGGGTCGATGCTCGAAAGGTCGAACGGATGCCCGAAGGATCGAACGACATTTCTGCGGATACTGCCGCTCAGCGTAGGCAGTTTGCCGTACTCCTTGCGCAACTTCGCGCAGCCGAGCCGCGCTTCTCGGAAGCCTCCATCCTGCTGCCTGATGAGGTGGGCGAGTGGCAGGCGGCCGTCTACCTGCTGACTGGCTGCGGGCCGGTGTGGGAAAGACTTGGCCCCCCGATAGTGGCTCAGTGTTCACTTTCGCCCGTTTGTGAAGAGATGGAAAGCGCTCGGCGTCGGTGGACCCACAGCCAGCGCGCAGCGATGGAGTGGGCGCTGCACTTCTGGAGGCCGGACAAATATGACGCCAGCTTTCCGGCGGCGTTCCAAGTGTTCCTATTCACCCGCTGGATCGTCGCCGCGCACCTACAGAAGGGACTCGTTCCGATGATCCGCATTGTGCGGGGGTGAGCGATGAACGCCCATCTTCGCCGACCTACCCAGCTAATAGCGCTGCGCCGCTCGGCAGTCAAGGGCGCTATGCGCCCGACCCCTTTAGGGGTTGACGGCCGAGCGGCGCTGCGCTTCGCTCGCAAGTAGGTCGGCCAGGCCGCAGAACAGGACGAAGCGGAGCCGAGAAAGCTGAAAGAACCTAACGCGGATTTACAAAGCAATACGGTCCCCGTCCAGGCTTAACAAGAGGGTACGGAATCTCTCTATTGCTTGTCAAGGACGGTGGCCGTACCGGAGTTGCCTAGGCCATAGGCGTGTGCTACTTACCTTTCGTGAGCGCGAAAAATCAACAACTGAGAGGGAGTGAACTTTCACCTCATAAAACCTCGCAAGGCTGTGACGCAACTGCCTCCTCGCCGCGAGTCGTCCGGGTGGGAAATGACACCGACACCGGAGGAGTACGAGCAGCTTTGCGTCGCCATTCAGGAGGTGCCGCGACGAACGCGATCAGCGTCAGCGTCGCTGACGAGCTGGTTGAGCGGATCGCCCACCGCGCCGCCGAACTAGTGGCCGAGCAATCGAGCGAGCCCGTTGACAATGGCTGGCTGCGCGGTGCCGAGCGGATCGCCGCTTACATCGACGCGCCACGCTCGCGCGTCTACGCGCTTGTCTCGGCAAAGCGCATTCCCGTCCACCATGACGGCTCGGCGCTGATCGCCCGTCGCTCGGAGCTTGACAAGTGGCTGCTGCGAGGAGGCGGGCGACGTCCGTAGGTCAGGGATCGGTCCTCTCTGCAAGGCAAGATGAACAAGGTAAGTGAAAGGGGCAGTTAATGACCAAGCTCACGAAAACGAGAAAACCGGGTCAGTTCCGACGCCACAAGAAAAGCTGCTCGCGGAAGGGCCGTTGCGACTGTCCCTACGTGCTTGTCTGGGAACACCGAGGCAAGCAGTACACCGAAACTTTCCGCACCGCAGCAGAGGCCGACGAGGCGCAGGGCAAGCGCAAGGCCGGAGAGCGTCGCCCCACCTCAAAGGTGCATTTCGGCGACTACTTCGTCGAGTGGATCGAGTCTTATGCCGGTAGGACGGCGCGCGGCTTTTCGGAGACGACGCGGCCTGAGTATCGACGGCCGATTGAGGCTTACGCGATTCCTCGCTGGGCGACGTTGAAGCTCGCCGAGATCGAGCCCGCTGACGTGCGGGAGCTATTTGGTTCGATGCGGCGCGACGAGCAGACGACCGCCCAGATCAAAAAGCTGCGCGCCGCCCTGTCGGCGATGTTCGCGACCGCAGTTGACGACGGCTTGCTCAGATCAAATC
>DASSXC010000191.1:0-2810 GCA_035704205.1 Solirubrobacterales bacterium
GAGATGCTCGCCGCATACGAGCAGGGCGACGAGGACAAGGTGCGGGAATCGATCGATCCCCAGGGGGAGATCTACGGGGCGCCGGGCATCGTCAACTCGGGCACCTACTACGGCTACGAGGGTTTTCGCCGCTGGATCGACCAGTGGCGGGAGGCCTGGTCGGAGGAACGGTTCGAGCTCGGAGAGATGGTCGAGGTGGACGAGTCGGTGCTGGTCGTACCCGCGCACGTCACCGGGCGCGGCGCCTCGAGCGGCCTCGAGATCGATCAGGTCTTCGGCTGGCTCTACGAGTGGAGGGACGGCCGGGCAACCAGGTTCCACGTCTACGTAACCGTCGAGGAAGCGATGGAGGCGGCTCAACGCCTGGCCGCCGACCGGGCATGAGCGAGCGACTCTTCGAGGCCGGCGGCGAAACACCTCGCACGGGCGCGCCGCCGGACGATGCCCCACTCGCCACCCGCATGCGGCCGCGGGATCTCGACGAGTTCGTCGGGCAGTCCCACCTGCTCGGGGAGGGCTCGTCGCTTCGCGTCGCGATCGAATCCGGCGAGCCCCACTCGGCCATCTTCTACGGCCCCCCCGGCACCGGCAAGACGACCCTCGCGAGGATCATCGCCTCCCGGGTCGAGGGCGCCTTCGAGGAGCTCTCCGCGGTCAACGCCGGGCGTGCCGAGGTACGAGAGGTGATCGCGCGCGCCGAGCAGCGCCGGGCCTCTGGACGGCCGACCATCTTCTTTTTGGATGAGATCCACCGCTTCAACAAGGCACAGCAGGATGCGCTGCTGCCGGCGGTGGAGGACGGGCTGGTGACGCTGATCGGCGCCACCACGGAGAACCCGTACTTCGAGGTCAACTCGGCTCTCCTCTCCCGCACCCAGATCTACGAGTTCCGCCCGCTCAACGACGAGGAGATCGAGGGACTGCTCCGGCGGGCCCTGAGCGACGAGCGCGGCATCCGGGATGCGCCGGCCGTCCCCGATGACGCGCTCGCCATCCTTGCCGGTCGGTCGGGCGGCGACGCCCGGGTCGCGCTGGCCGCGCTGGAGCGCGCCGTGGAGACGACCGTGGCTGCCGGGGAAGGCGAGGTGTCGATCGCCGCGGCCGAGGATGCCCTGCAGCGCAAGGCGCTGCTCTACGACCGCGAGGGCGACCGCCACTACGACTACATCTCGGCCTGGATCAAGGCGACCCGCGGCTCGGACGCCGACGCCTCCATCTACTACCTGGCGGTGATGCTCGAGGGCGGCGAAGACCCTCGCTTCATCGCGCGCCGGATGGTGATCTTCGCCTCCGAGGACGTGGGCAACGCCGACCCGCAGGCACTGCTCGTCGCCAACGCCGCCGCCCAGGCCGTCGATCGTGTCGGATTGCCCGAGTGCGCCCTCAATCTGGCCCAGGCGGCCGCCTACCTCGCGCTGGCCCCCAAGTCGAATGCCTCGACCAGGGCGATCTCGCGGGCCTCAGCGCACGTCCGCGAGCACGGCGCGGCAGAGCCGCCGCCCTACCTTCAGGACGCCCACTACCCGGGCGCCCGCAAGCTCGGCAGGGGCGAGGGGTACCGGTATCCGCACGACGAGCCCGACGCCGTCAGCGACCAGCAACTTGCGCCGGAGGCGGTTCGGGGCGAGCGCTTCTACGAGCCGACGGGCCGCGGCTTCGAGGCGGAGCTGGCCAAACGCCTGGAGTGGCTGCGCGAGCGCCTGGGCCGGTCGGACGGCAACCGTTAGCGCCAGATTAAGAGGGCTCGAAACCCGATCCCGCTCCGGCGCAACTTTCCCAACAGGGGGTGTTCTCAATGACGTCTGACGCTCTGGCATTCGTGCGGTTCGCCGGAGCCGGCGCGTAAAAAGCCGGGGAGTGGACACGGAGGCCGGGAGCTCGGGGATTGCTCTCGGCCTCCACATCTTTCGTCGGACACAGGAGCAGGGAGGAGAGAGACAGCGGCCTCGGCGGGAGGCCGCTGTCCGCCACCGTAGAATCGGCCTCGACCGAGCGCAAGCAACGAGAGGAAGTCACAGCGATGGAGGCCAGCTCCAGCAGGACCAGCACCAGCCGCAAATCGGGGGGCGATGGAAGAAGCCGCAACGGTGCCTCGCCGAAGCCGGCGAAGAAGGCCAAGTCGCAGAGGAAGTCGGCCTCGAATGGGCTCGAGTCCTTCAACCCGGCGACCGGGGAACTGATCGGAAGCGTCGAGACTCTCACCCCGTCGAAGGTGCAGGGAGTCGTCGACGACGTGGCCGAGGTCCAGCCGTTCTGGGCCGCCCTCTCGCTGGAGGACCGCGCGCGGTACCTCCGGCGGGCCTCTGACGTCGTGCTCGAGGAGATGGACGACCTGGCCCAGCTGCTGACGAACGAGCAGGGCAAGCCGCGGGTCGAGAGCTACACGATGGAACTCCTCCCCACCGTCGACTCGCTGAAGTGGATCGCCGACAACGGCCCGGAGATCCTGGCCGACGAGAAACAGTCGATGCCGATCTTCCTGAAGTCGAAGAGCGGCAAGTTCACCTACGAGCCGATCGGCGTCGTCGGAGTGATCGCTCCCTGGAACTACCCCTGGTCGATCCCCTTCGGTGAGGTCGCGATCGCGCTGATGGCCGGCAACGGCGTGGTGCTGAAGCCGGCCAGCCTGACACCCCTGATCGGCGATCGGATCCGCCAGGTCTTCGAGAAGGCCGGTCTTCCGGAGGGCCTCGTCCGCACGGTCCACGGCGGCGGCAGGATCGGCGACGGGCTGGTCAAGTCCACGGCGGGAAAGATCTTCTTCACCGGCTCCGTCGAGGTGGGGCAGAAGGTCGGCGTCGAATGCGCCA
>DASSXC010000192.1:0-2268 GCA_035704205.1 Solirubrobacterales bacterium
CGTCGAGTTCGATCGCTTTCACAACCTCACCCTGGAGGAGCAGGCCGCCCAGTACGGCGATGAGCTGTGGAAGAGCGATCCCGACTCCTGCTGCGGCCTGCGCAAGGTCGAGCCGATGCGTCGCGCGCTTTCTTCCGTAGACTGCTGGCTCGCCGGCGTCCGCCGCGAGGACTCAGCCAGTCGCGCGAAGACCCCAAAGTTCGCCTGGGACAAGCGATTCGAGCTGTGGAAGCTGAACCCGATCGCGGACTGGACCGAGCGTGACGTCTGGAACTACATCCGTGAGCACCACCTCCCGTACAACCCACTGCACGATCAGGGCTACCCCTCGATCGGCTGCACCCATTGCACCAAGCCGGTTGGGCCTGGCGGCTCGCCGCGCGCCGGGCGCTGGGCGGGTCTCGAAAAGACCGAGTGCGGGATCAACTAGCGGCTCGCATACGACCAGCCGCCGACTGACCACCTGCCCCTGAACCTCCCCGAACGATTGGTGATATCCCCGCATGAGCGAGACGATGACTGAGCTTTCCCTGACCCTTGACGAGCGCCACACGGCCGACTTCGAGATGATCGGCAACGGCGGCTTCGCGCCGTTGACCGGCTTCCAGGGCTCCGCCGACTGGGAGCGCGTCTGCGCCGAGATGCGCACCGCCGAAGGCGAGTACTGGCCGATCCCGATCACCCTGGCGACCGAGCTCGAGTGCGAGGTCGGCGACACGGTCGAGCTGTCGAGCGACGAAGGCAAGCCGCTGGGCCGGATCAAGGTCGAGGAGATCTGGGAGCGCGACGCGAGGAGTGAGGCGGAGCGGGTCTACGGCACGGCCGATGAGGCCCACCCGGGCGTCGCGGCGATCTACGAGGAGGGCAGCCGCTGTATCGCCGGCCCGATCGAGGTCGACGCGCTGCCCGACCACGAGGACGCCTTCATGCGGCGCTACAAGACGCCGGCCGAGCACAAGGCCGACTTCGAGGCGCGCGGCTGGAAGAAGATCGTCGCCTTCCAGACCCGCAACCCGATCCACCGCGCCCACGAGTACCTGACCAAGGCCGCGCTGGAGACCTGCGACGGGCTCTTCATCCACCCGCTGATCGGCAAGACCAAGGCGGGCGACATCCCCGCTGACGTGCGGATGCGCTGCTACGAGGTGCTGATGGAGAAGTACTACCCGGACGATCGGGTCGTCCTGGGCGTGAAGCCGGCGAAGATGCACTACGCCGGCCCGCGCGAGGCGGTCCTGCACGCGATCGTCCGCCGCAACTACGGCGCCACCCACTTCATCGTCGGCCGCGATCACGCCGGTGCCGGCGACTACTACGGCACCTACGACGCGCAGAAGATCTTCGACCAGATCGACATCGACGAGCTCGGCATCGAGCCGCTGATGTTCGAGCACACCTTCTGGTGCAACGAGTGCGAGGGGCTCGCCTCGAACAAGACCTGTCCCCACGACCAAGAGGCGCACCTCTTCCTCTCCGGAACGAAGGTTCGCGAGATGCTCGGCAACGGCGAAAGGCCGCCGCACGAGTTCTCCCGCGACGAGGTCGCCGACATACTTATCGACGCTTACAAGGAGGACTGACGTAGCGATGGCAGACGAGAAGGGCTTCACCCTCTGGTTCACCGGGCTTTCCGGCGCTGGCAAGACGACCATTTCCGGGCTGCTCGAGACCGAGCTGCGTGCGCGCGGCTCGAAGCTGGAGATCCTCGACGGCGACATCGTGCGCGAAAACCTCTCCAAGGGCCTCGGCTTCTCGAAGGAGGACCGCGACACGAACATCCGCCGGATCGCCTTCGTCGCCGACCTGCTCAGCCGCAACGGCGTGCCGGTGATCACCGCGGCGATCTCGCCCTACGCGGAGATCCGCGACGAGGCGCACGAGCTGATGGGCGACCGCTTCATCGAGGTCTACGTCAAGGCTTCGGTCGACACTTGTGCCGAGCGCGACGTCAAGGGGCTCTACGCGAAAGCGTTTGCCGGCGAGATCAAGGAATTCACCGGCGTCTCCGATCCGTATGAGATTCCCGAGAATCCCGCTTGGGTCTGCGACACCGAGAACGAGTCGCCTGAGGAGTCGGCGCAGAAGCTGCTTGAGTACCTCGAGTCGCGGGATCTGATTCCGGCGGCTGCCGTTACGGCTTAGAGCTCGCGGCGGGGAGGGGGCGGGGTGCCCCTCCTGCTTGCTGGGTTTTTCGCCCCGGACTGTGCGGCCGTCCGAGATTGTTTTCGGGGCGAAAAACGGACGCCGCTGCGCTGGAGGGGCACCCCG
>DASSXC010000193.1:0-7277 GCA_035704205.1 Solirubrobacterales bacterium
GCCGCGCTGCTTCGAGATCGAGCGCCGGCTGAAGGACGAGCTCGACATCCCCGTCATCCACGACGACCAGCACGGCACCGCGGTGGTCGTGCTCGCGGCGCTGCTGAACGCGTGCAGGCTCACCGGTCGCGATCTGATGGACCTCAACGTCCTCATGGTCGGGCTCGGCGCCGCGGGGATCGCCGTCACCCAGATCCTCATGAACGCCGGCGTGCGCACCATCGTCGGCTGCGACTCGCGCGGCGCGATCCACACCGGGCGCGCCGACTACGCCGACGGCTCGATGCCCGAGATGAAGCGCTGGTACGCGGAATCGACCAATCCCGGCCGGCGCGAGGGCGATCCCAACGACCTGTTTGAGGGTATGGACCTGTTCATCGGCCTGAGCGGGCCGGGCGTGATCCGCCCCGAGTCGCTCGAGGCGATGAACCCCGACGCGCTCGTGTTCGCCATGGCAAACCCCACACCCGAGGTCACGCCCGAGGAGGCGGGGCCGCGCGTACGCGTCATGGCCACCGGCCGCTCGGACTACCCCAACCAGATCAACAACGTGCTCTGCTTCCCGGGCATCTTCCGCGGCGCCCTCGACGCCGGCTCGCCGAACATCACCGAGGAGATGAAGCTGGCGGCGGCACGGGGCATCGCCGAGGTCGTCGCCGAGGACGACCTCTCCGAGGACTACATCATCCCCAGCGTCTTCAACCGAGACGTGGCGCCGATGGTCGCCAAGGCGGTCGTCGAGGAGGCCAAGCGCGAGGGCCTTGCCCGCTTCAGCGAGGAGACCGGCACCTTCTCCACGGTGGAGGTCGGCTGACCCGGTGAGGGTTTTGGTCACCGGAGCGAGCGGCTTCATCGGCTCGGCGCTGTGCGATGCCCTGCTCGCTCGTGGCGACACCGTCGTCGGCCTCTCGCGCGACCCGCAGCGGGCGCGCGGCACAAACCCGAGCGTCATCTGGCACGCCTGGGAGCCGACGCTAGAACGGCCGCCGCCGGCCGCCTTCGAGCACGTCGACGGGGTGATCAACCTCGAGGGCGAGAAGATCAACCAGCGCTGGACCGACGACTCCAAGCGGCGGATCATGGAGAGCCGCCGCACCGGCACCCGCAATCTGATCGCCGCGCTCGCCGGCCTGGAGCGCAAGCCCAAGGTGCTCGTCAACCAGTCGGCGATCGGTTTTTACGGCGACCGTGGCGAGGCGATGGTCGACGAGTCGGCCGAGCCCGGCGATGGCTACGACACCGAGGTCGTGCGCGAGTGGGAGGCCGCCGCCCGCGAGGCCGAGGGCGTAGGCATCCGCCTGGCGATCGTCCGCACCGGCCACGTGCTCGACCCGCGCGGTGGACTGCTGGGGGAACTGCTGACGCCGTTCAAGCTGGGCGTCGGCGGCCCGATCGCCGGCGGGCGCCAGTACGTGTCCTGGGTCCACATCGACGACGAGGTGGGCATCCTGCTCTGGGCGCTCGACAACGACAGGGTGAGCGGCACGCTCAACTCGACCGCACCCAAACCGGTCACCAACCGCGAGTTCTCGCGGGCGATCGGGCGGGCGCTGCACCGGCCGGCTTCGGTGCCGGTGCCGGGATTCGTGCTCGACCTCAAATTCGGGTCGGAGTTCGGGAAGGTGCTGCGGGGCGGGCAGAGAGTGATGCCGCGGCGGGCGCTCGACCTCGGGTATGTGTTCCGGTATACCGATATCGACGGGGCGTTGAAGAGCTTGTTGCAGGGGGAGGGCGAGGGGGGTCCCCGTACCTGACAAATGCCGCGCTAACTAGCGCGGCATTTTGAGTATCCGCCAGTCACGGGGACCCCCCTCGCCCTCCCTTCGGCAGTCAGCCCCAGCTCCCCCGAAAACTGAACGTCAGCTCAGGTCCTCCAGGACGGATGCCCGCAGGGAGGTTGAGCTGTCGGCTTGGTCGACAGCTTCGAGGAGCTTGTGCATCGCCCTGGTGCCCGAGAGCTGTGAAAGCTGGGCGATTCCCGCTTCGTCGAGGATCGGCTCGGCGAAGCGGGAGGCGGCGCGCGTCGGTTCGCCGATGTAAGCGATCGAGCGCGAGTCCTCGGTCGCGCGGCGCGCATTGGCACCGATCGCGGCGAGGTCGAGCTTGCTCCCGCTTTCAGCGCGCGGCAGGCAGATGGCGTGCACGTTGACGTCGCCGACCTCCGCCCCACGCCGCGCAAGCTCCCGCTCAGCTTCGGCGCAGAGCAGCGCAGCCACGTACACGCTCACCGTCGCCCCCTCGTCGACGCCGACATTCTGTCCGCAACCGATTGCCGTGGTCACGAACAGCAACGACGCGGCGAGGACAATTTGGCTACGTAGCGAGGAGAGCCGGGTGACCCCCCGCCACTCAACCAAAGAACACCTCAGCCTCTTCGTACAGCTCCTTGGGCACGGTCTTCAGCTCCGCCGTCGCGTCCCTGAGGTCGGCGAGTCGAATATTCGTGCCGCGCAAGGCCGTCATCCTGCCCCACTCCCCCGCATCCGCCGCATCGATCGCGTGCAACCCGAAGCGAGTCGCCAGGACCCGGTCGAACGCCGTCGGCGTACCGCCGCGCTGGACGTGACCCAGCACGGTCGCCCGCGTCTCCTTGCCGGTGCGCCGCTCGATCTCGTGCTCCAACCAGTGGGCGATCCCACCGAGGCGGACGTGGCCAAAGGCGTCGAGCCCTTTGTCCTGGGTCTCCGGCATGCCGCCCTTGGGCTGGGCGCCCTCGGAGACGACGACTATCGGGGCGAAGCGCGCCTCCAGGCGCCTTCCGACGAGCTCGCAGACCTGATCTAGGTCGAAGGGCTGCTCGGGGATCAGGATCACGTTGGCGCCGCCGGCGAGGCCGGCGTGAAAGGCGATCCAGCCCGCGTGCCGTCCCATCACCTCGACGATCAGCACGCGGTGGTGGCTGTCGGCGGTGGTGTGGAGCCGGTCGATCGCCTCCATCGCGATGTTGACAGCGGTGTCGAAGCCAAAGGTGTAATCGGTCGCCCCGAGGTCGTTGTCGATCGTCTTCGGCACTCCCACGACCGGCACCCCGTGCTCCTCGTGGAGCCGCGCGGCGACACCGAGGGTGTCCTCGCCGCCAATCGCGATCAAGCCGTCGACGCCCTGTCTGGACAGGTTCTCCACGATCTTCTCCGCCCCGCCGTCCTGCTTGAACGGGTTGGTCCGCGAGGAGCCGAGGATCGTCCCCCCACGCGGCAGGATGCCACGCACCTCAGGCACGCCGAGCGCACCGGTCTCAGCGTTGAGCGGACCGTGCCAACCATCGCGATAGCCGACGAAGTCGTGGCCAAGCTGTTCGACGCCCTTGCGGACAATCGCCCTGATCACCGCATTGAGACCCGGGCAGTCGCCTCCACCGGTGAGCACGCCGATCCGCATTGGGTCAGCTTAGAAAAGCTGGCGCGCCGGAGAGCCGCGCGCTAAGTTGACCAAAACCCGAAGGGAGCGAGATGAGCGACTCGGTGGATCTGAACGCAGTCAGGACCGCACAGCAGAAAACTTGGTCGGAGGGCGACTTCGCGATGGTCGCCAACCTGGTGAGCATGCCCTCCGAACAGCTTGCCGAGACGCTGGAGATCATCCCCGGCGAGAGGGTTCTCGACGTCGCCTGCGGAAGCGGCAATGCCGCCCTGGCGGCCGCGCGGCGATCCTGGGGCAACGTCGTCGGGGTCGACTTCGTCCCGGCCCTGCTCGAGCGCGGGCGGGAGCGAGCCGCGGCGGAGCGGCTCGACGTCGAGTTCGTCGAGGGCGACGCTGCCGAGCTGCCCTTCGGGGAGGCCGAGTTCGACGTGATCACCTCGGTCTTCGGCGCGATGTTCGCCCCCGACCAGGAGCAGGCCGCGGCCGAGCTGCTGCGGGTCTGCAAACCGGGTGGTCGGATCGGCATGGGCAACTGGACGCCGGACGGGGCGGTCGGGGGCATGTTCATGACCGTCGCCAAACACGCGCCACCCCCGCCCGGGCTCAACCCACCACTGCTGTGGGGGACGGAGGACCGGCTACGCGAGCTCTTCGGCAACGGCATTTCCGACCTCCAGGTCGAGCGACGCATCTCGCGCCAGCCCTTCCGCTCCGCCGATCACTACCTCGATTTCTTCCGCACCTACTTCGGTCCGGTCAAAGTCGCCTTCGAACGGGTCGGCAGCGAGGGAGAAGAGGCGCTGGCGAACGACCTGCGCGCCTATTTGGAAGAGGCGAACACCGCGGGCACCCGGGCTCTCGTGTTGGAGGCCGAGTACCTCGAGGTCATCGCGACGCGGGCCTGAAGACGCGCAGGGTGGCGCCGATCAGCAGGATGCCGAAGAAGACCAGGCCGGCGACGGCGCCGCCCTGTCCAAACGCGGCGTAGCCGACGGTGGTGGCCGCCAGGGCGAGAAAGAGCGTGACCACGAGTCCCATGCGGCGGCAATCCTAGACGAAGGCGCGGTCTGAGGGCCTATCCCGGCAGGGATTCCACTTAACTTTTTCGGTGAATCGGGGTTGGGCTGGCGCCCGTGGCGCTCGACGAAAAAGTCACGACGTTCCACCCCTACCGGGATAGGCCCTGAGCGGCGCGCGATTCGCGCAAGAACCGGCTCACCGCATCGGCGGAAGCTTGGGGGGAACTGGCCTCGCCGGCCGCACGAACCAAGCGACTGCCGACGATCACCCCGTCGGCGATCTCGCCCACTTCGGCGACCTGCTCGGGCGTGCCGATGCCGAAGCCGACGGCGACCGGCACATCGGCATCGGCCTTGGCCGCGACGACCAGCTCCGCCAAGCCAGGCGGAAGCTCCCGCCTCTCCCCCGTCGTCCCCACGGTCGAGACGACGTAGACGAAGCCCTGGGCGGCGGCGCAGATCCGAGCACGACGCTCGGCGGGCGTGGTCGGGGCAAGCAGAGGAATCAGGGCGAGGCCCGCAGCGGCAAGCGCCTCGCGAATCTCGTCGGCCTCGTCAAGAGGAAGATCGGGAACGATCACGCCGGCGGCACCGACATCGGCCGCGCGGCGAGCGAACTCCGCCGCACCGCCATGAGCCAGGACCATGTTCGAGTAGACCATCAGCACGACCGGAACCCGTGCCGAGATCGACTCACAGACCTCCAAGGCGGTCTCCAGCGTCGCACCGGCGCCAAGCGCCTCGGTCGCGGCCGCATGGATAACCGGCCCATCGGCAAGCGGGTCAGAAAAGGGCACCCCAAGCTCAACCAGATCCGCCCCCGCATCAACGTAAGCAGCAGCAATCGCCAACGACGACTCCCGGTCGGGATAGCCAGCCATCATGTAGGGCATCAACGCCGCGCGCCCCTCGTCCCTAGCAAGCTGAAAGGCACGGGCTATGCGCTTCCCTCCGGTCGCCGCAGTGGAGCTGACAGACCCGCTCGTCGGGGAAGCCGGGGGGTGGCTCTGGCGAGCCTCCCCGCTGTTGCTCGACAGAGTCACCCCCCGGCTTCCCCCTGCGCAACGACCTCAGCAAGATCCTTGTCCCCCCGCCCCGAGAGACACAAAACGTCGTACCCCTCGCCCCCACCGCTCTCGAGCACCCAAGCAATCGCGTGCGAGGACTCGAGCGCCGGAATGATCCCCTCCAGCCGCGCCAGCTCCCCGAACGCGGCAAGCGCAGCCGCATCGGTGACCGCCGTGTAGGTGGCACGCCCCGTGTCTCGCAGGTGCGCGTGCTCGGGGCCAACCCCCGGATAGTCGAGTCCAGCCGACACCGAGTGCGCCTCGAGGATCTGGCCCTCGTCGTCGGCGAGCACCGCCGAAAGCGAGCCGTGCAGGACGCCGGTGCCGCCGGCTCCCAGAGAGGCGCCGTGACGGCCGCTGTCGAGGCCCTCGCCAGCCGCCTCGACGCCGATCAGCCCGACCCCCGCATCGGCGATGAACGGCGTGAAGATGCCGATCGAGTTGGAGCCCCCGCCGACGCAGGCGATCACCCGCGCCGGCAGCTCGCCCTCGGCGGCGAGCGCCTGCTCGCGCGCCTCGTCGCCGATCACCCGCTGCAGGTCGCGAACCAGCGCCGGGAAGGGCGCTGGCCCAACCGCCGAGCCGATCACGTAGTGGGTCGTCTCGACGTTGGCGACCCAGTCGCGGATCGCCGCGCTGACCGCCTCCTTGAGCGTGCGCGCGCCCGCCTCGACCGGGGCGACCTCCGCCCCCAGCAACTTCATCCGCTCGACGTTCGGCGCCTGGCGGCGGATGTCCTCGGTCCCCATGTAGACGACGCACTCGAGGCCGAGCAGGGCACAGGCGGTCGCCGTCGCGACGCCGTGCTGGCCGGCGCCGGTCTCGGCGATGATCCGCGGCTTGCCCATCCGCTGGGCCAACAGCACCTGACCGACGGCGTTGTTGATCTTGTGGGCGCCGGTGTGGGCGAGGTCCTCGCGCTTCAGGTAGACGCGTCGACGGGCGCGCTCGGAAAGCCGCTCGGCGAGATAGAGGGGCGTCGGACGGCCGATGAAATCGCGGCGCAGCGAAGCGAGCCGAACCCGAAAGTCCTCGTCCCCGCTCGCCGCCGCCCAGGCGGCGGTCAGCTCGTCCAGCGCCGGAATCAGCGTCTCCGGGACGTAGCGACCCCCGTAGGGGCCAAATCGCTCTTCGACCTGGGTCATCGAGCGCTAACGCTAGCCGTCTGCGCGGCCTCGAAGAAGGCGGTCATCGCGGCGTGGTCCTTGCGGCCCGGCTCCGCCTCGACCCCGCTGGCCACGTCGACCGCGTGGGGATGGGTGACGGCGATCGCCTCGGCGACGTTCTCCGGACGAAGCCCGCCAGCGACGATCGCCGGAACCCCGGAGCGCCTCTCCCGCAGCAGTCCCCAATCAAAGCTCTCCCCCGTACCACCGAAGAGCCCCTTCGCGCCCTTGTCGAAGAGATGGAAATCGGTGCGAAACGCCTCCGCGGCATGAACATCCGCGGCGCTGGACACATGCACGGCCTTGATCACCTTGACCCCGGTCTTACGAGCGACCTCCCCGCAAAACGAAGGGCCCTCTTCCCCGTTCAGCTGCACCATCGTCAACCCCGCGTCCTCAACCGCCCTGGCCACCTGATCCAACTCAGGGTTCACGAAGACCCCGACAACCTCGCACTTGCGCCGAAACGCAGCAGCAATCCGCACAGCCTCGGCCGCGTCAACCGCCCGCGGGCTCTCCGAAAAATGGATGAGCCCGATAGCCCAAGCCCCAAGCCTCACAGCCTCCGCAGCATCGTCCAAGTTAGTGATCCCACAGATCTTCACGCGCATGGACCCAGACTACGGGAGCCACCCATGCGGCAGCTCGGGCGGGTGGCGCCGGCA
>DASSXC010000194.1:0-3644 GCA_035704205.1 Solirubrobacterales bacterium
GCGGTGGAGGTCCATCTCTCCGCCGTCGAGGAACGCGACGACTGGCGCAAGCTCTCGGTTTTTGACGGCCTGGTCCTCGCCAAGATCTCCGGCAAGGGGCCGGACGGCTACCGCGACGCGCTCGCCACGCTGGCCCGCCACCTCGGCGTCTCCGCGGCCCGATGAGGGGGCGCGGAGACCGCCTCGCGGCGGAGCTCGCCGAGCTCGAGCTCGAGCTGATGCTGGTCACCGACCTGGTCAACGTCCGCTACCTGACCGGTTTCACCGGCACGAATGGGGCTTGTATTTGCGGATCTGACATCCGTTGCTTTCTCACCGACTTCCGCTACACCGAGCGGGCGGCGGCCGAAGTCGAGGGCTGGGAGCCGGTCACCGTCGCCGGCGATTGGCTGGGCGGCATCGCCGCGCACCTCAGCGGACGTTTCGGCTTCGAGGACGACCACGCCTCGGTTCGCCTGCTGGAGCGGCTGCGCGGAAAACTGGCCGAGGGCGTCGAGCCGGTCGCCGCCGGGGGGGCGGTCGAGAAGCTGCGCCGGGTGAAGGACGAGGGGGAGCTGGCGGCGATCGCGGCTGCCTCCGAGCTCGCCGACCAGGTCTGGGGCTGGAGCCTCGAACGCGGTCTCGGCGGTCGCTCGGAGCGCGACGTCGCCCGTGCCGCCGAAGCCCGCATCCGCGAGCTCGGTGGCGACCCCTCCTTCCCCGCGATCGTCGCTGCGGGCCCGAATGGCGCATTGCCTCACGCCGAGCCGGGCGAGCGCCGGATCGGCAGCGGCGAGCTTGTCGTCTTCGACATGGGCGCGATGCTCGACGGCTACTGCTCCGATGGCACGCGGACCTTTGCCGTCGGCGATCCGGGCGAGCACGCTCAGGATGTCTACGAGACGGTGCGAGCCGCGCAGGCGGCGGCTCTCGATGCCGTCGCCGCGGGAGTCGGCGGCAAGGAGCTCGACGGCGTCGCCCGCGAGGTGATCTCTGCCGCCGGGTTCGGAGATCGCTTCGGCCACGGGCTCGGCCACGGTGTGGGACTCGAGGTGCACGAGGAGCCGCGCCTCTCGACGCTCTCAGAGGACACCCTGGAGGCGGGTGCGGTGGTGACGATCGAGCCCGGCGTCTACCTGCCCGGCGACCTCGGTGTGCGCATCGAGGACCTGATCGTCGTCACGGAGGGTGGTTGCCGCAATCTCAGCGGTCTACCCAAAGAGCTGCAGATGGTCGAGTAGATGCAACCTTAAGTCTGCGCTGCGATAGGTCGATGCGGGCTTCGTGAGGTTGTGGCCTGACACGAACCGAGGTGCTTCCGACTCGCTGATGGCGGTCCGTGACGATGCACGCCGCGAGCGTCTGATCGACATGGAGCTGCGCCTGCGCCCCTACCGCTTCGCCTGCTTCGCGATCCTTGCGGCCGGCCTCGCCGGCTTCAGCTCGGAGCTCGGCTGGTGGTGGATGGTGCCCCTCGGTGCGGGCCTGGCCGGATTCGCCGTCGCCGACAGCTTCATGCGCAACAGCGAGCACCCGGCCGTCTGGGTGGCCGCCGCCTGGGGGATCCTGCCGCTGCTGCTCGCCGACGCCGTGATCACCACCGGTGGCGCCGAAAGTCCGGCGCTGATGTGGTTCGCGCTGCCCGCGGTCACCCTCGGTGCCCGCTTCGACCCCCGCGGCATAGTCCTCGGCACCGCCTACATCCTCGCCCTTCTCGGTCTCTCGACCTACGCTCTCGACGCCGGTGTCGCCGCCGCGCACAGCCAGGAGGTGATGGCCGCGGTCGGCCTCGTCCTCTGCACGGTGATCCTCTCCGGGGCGCTGGTCGAGTCCGACCGCGCGCACCGGCGCCGCTCGACCGTCGACCCGTTGACCGGTCTCAGCAATCGCAATGCCCTGGAGCAGCGGCTCGCCGAGCTCGATCGCCAACCGATCGGCGGGGAGGGTCTCTCGCACGCGCTGCTTCTCTGCGACCTCGACAACTTCAAGCGTGTCAACGACGAGTTCGGGCACGCCACCGGCGACGCGGTCCTGCAGGAGGTCGCCTACACGATGCGCTCCGCGCTGCGCGCCGGAGACTCGATCTACCGGGTCGGCGGCGAGGAGATCCTGGTCGTCCTGCCCGGTGCCGCGCGGGCCGACGCGGTCGGCGTGGGTGAGCGCCTGCGCCTCGCCGTCCGCGACCGCCGGCCAGCCGGGGTCGAGGTGACGATAAGCGTCGGGGTTGCGGTATCCCGGCAGGGCCCGTCGAGCACCGAGGAGATGGTCAGCCTCGCCGATTCCGCGCTCTACTCGGCCAAGGCGGGCGGCCGCGACCGGGTCGTGGTCTGCGCGAACTAGCCGCCAGCTCCCCGCTCAGCGGCTGAGGTCGATGCCGGCTTCGATCCGGGCGGCAAAGGCGGCGATCAGCTCCACGGTCGCCTCGAGGTCACCGAGGTCGACCAGCTCGACCGGCGAGTGCATGTAGCGGAGCGGGATCGAAACGAGGCCGGTCGGGATCCCCGAACGCGAGATCTGGATCGCGTCGGCGTCGGTGCTGGTGCTGCGTCCGCTGGCGCTGACCGAGTACTCGATCCCCGCCTCCTCGGCGGCCTCGACCAGCAGCTCGAAGACCTTGGGCGAGAGGGTCGAGCCCCGGCCGATCGCCGGCCCCGAGCCGAGCGGATGGCTGCCGATCTCCTTCTCGTCGACCCCGGGAGCGTCGGTGGCGTGGGTGACGTCGATCGCGACGGCGAGGTCGGGTCGCACCTCGAAGGCCGCCGTCCGTGCGCCGAAGAGGCCGATCTCCTCCTGCACCGCGGCCACGGCGGCAAAGCTGCCGGAGAGCGAGTCGCGCTCGTGGCAGCGCCGCAGCGACTCCAGGGCGACGTAGGCGCCGAGGCGGTTGTCCATCGCCCGCGAGACGAGGCGGTCGCCGGCCAGGCGCACCGGGTCGGCCGCGATCGTGACCGGATCGCCGACGCGGACCAGCTCGGCGGCCCCGTCGCGGTCGGCGGCGCCGACGTCGATGTGGAGGCCCTTCAGCTCGACGACCTTCTTGCGCTGGTCCGGATCGAGCAGGTGGATCGGCTTGCGGCCGACGACGCCAGGCACGAGACCATCCTTGCCGCGAACCTCGACCCGCTGGCCGACGAGGATCTGCGGGTCCCAGCCGCCGATCGGGGCGAACCAGAGGAAGCCCTTCTCGTCGATATGGGTGATGACGAGGCCGATCTCGTCGATGTGTCCGACGACGGCGAGCAGCGGCTCGGCTTCGCCAACCCGGGCGATGGACGAGCCGAGCCCGTCGCTGGAGAGCGTCGCGAAGGAGGCTTCCTCGCGCCAGATCTCCGCGGCGGGCCCCTCGTGGCCCGAGGGGGCGCCGGCGCGCAGCAGCTTGTCGAGGAGGGACGGGATCTCGGCCATTTGAAGTTGCGCAGTATGTCGAGTCGAACAGACGTCCGCAATCAGACGATTCGAATAGTTTTCTCTCCCATGAGCGAAGCGACGAAGACCTACCTCGTGACCGGCGCCTCCAGCGGCATCGGCGAGGCAACCGCGAAGCGGTTGGCGCGGGAGCCCGGGGCTGAGCTGGTTCTGGTCGCCAGACGGGAGGAGCGCCTGCGTGCGCTGGCCGAGTCACTGCCCTGCGAGGCGAGCTGGGTCGCCGCCGATCTGACCGATGC
>DASSXC010000195.1:0-2222 GCA_035704205.1 Solirubrobacterales bacterium
TGGCTGTCCTGGGCGGGTGAGCTTCCGGCGTACTCGACTAGGTGGCACACCCGCAGACCGGGAACTCGGTCGCCAAGGTGGTCCACGACATCGGGGGCCGACCAGGTCGACCGCGCGGCGCTGGCCCGGCTGGTGGCGTCGATCTCCCGGTAGTGACCCCGGAGCAGGCCGCGGCCGCCGCCGGGGGCGGTGAGGTCGAGATTCGCGCTCGCGGGACGACTACGCCAAATGACACTTCGGCCTGACCGTGGGCGCGGAGGACGGCACGAAGGCGCGCTACGCCTTCGTCTATGGCGACTTCCGTCGGGTCCTCCGGATGGGGCTGATCGCCTGCTCGTACCAAGCCGCAGAGTGGCGGCACAAAGAGATCGAGCTTACAGCAGTCGAGTTGCTCCAATACCTCGACACGAAGAGTGAGCGCGTCAGGAAGCGCTGATCGTCCACGACGCCGGGCGCCCCGACCGCCTCCCATCGGCGGCGGAATTGATGCCATGATGGACTGTGGACACCTACCGAGCGCAGTCCAACGACGCCGCGCTGGACTCAGGTCAGTATCGCAATGAGTCCGAGCGCATCCGGCCCCACGTGATCGTACTTTTCGGGGCGACCGGCGACCTCGCGCGTCGGAAGCTGCTGCCTGGCTTCGCGCACCTGGCAGCCTCGGACCTCGCCCCGCCGATCAGGGTTATCGGGTCGTCTCTGGAGGAGATGAGCGACGAGGGCTTCCGGGCGTTCGCCAAGGCCGCGGCGGCAGAGTACGGCCACCTCGAGACCGTCGCCTTCGAACGCCGGATCCGCGAGCCACTCATGTCGGAGGAGTGGGAGGAGTTCGCCGCGAACCTGCGCTACGTGCCGAGGTCGGCGGGCCCGGAGACGCTGGCGGCCGCGGTCGCCGCGGCGGAGGACCAGCTCGGCGAGGGCTGCCTGCGGCTGCACTACCTCAGCGTGCCGCCCGCCGCCGCGCTCGATGTAATCAACATGCTGCGGGAGGCGAAGCTCGTCGAGCACTCCCGGGTGATCATGGAGAAACCGTTCG
Organism: Solirubrobacterales bacterium; assembly: GCA_035704205.1. GTDB lineage: Bacteria > Actinomycetota > Thermoleophilia > Solirubrobacterales > 70-9 > VRUE01. The sequence goes on from DASSXC010000195.1 coordinate 1,037, forward strand.
GGACCGACCTAGAGAGCGCGGTCGAGCTCAACGCGCAGGTGCAACGAACGTTCGACGAATCGCAGATCTTCCGCATCGACCACTTCCTCGGCAAGGAGGCGACGCAGAACATCCTCGCCCTGCGCTTCGCCAACGGGCTCTTCGAGCCGATCTGGAACCGGAACTTCATCGACCACGTCCAGATCGACATCCCCGAGAGCCTCGGGCTGGAGCGCAGGGCCAACTTCTACGAAAACACCGGCGCCTACAAGGACATGGTCGTCACCCACCTGTTCCAACTGATGGCGTTCGTGGCTATGGAGCCGCCGTCCGCGCTCGAACCGACCTCGATCAGCGAGAAGAAGAACGAGGTCTTCCGGTCCCTGCTGCCCGTCCAACCCTCGCACGTGGTGCGCGGTCAGTACCAGGGCTACCGCCAGGAGGAAGGGGTCGCGCGCGACTCCGACACCGAGACGTTCATCGCCATGCACTGCGAGCTCGACAACTGGCGCTGGGCCGGGGTCCCGTTCTACCTCCGCACCGGAAAGCGAATGCCGGAGGGCATGCGGATCATCTCGATCGCGTTTAAGGAGCCGCCACGTTCGATGTTCTCGGCGGACTCCGGCGTCGGATCGGCTGGTCCGGACCACCTGACGTTCGACCTCGCCGACGAGCACAAGGTCTCGCTGTCCTACTACGGCAAGCGGCCCGGCTCCGGGATGAAGCTCGACAAAGTGAGCATGCAGTTCTCAACGGGGAAGACCGACTACGCCGGCGACGTCCTGGAGGCGTACGAGCGGTTGATCCTCGACGCGATGCGCGGCGACCATACGCTATTCACCACGGCGGACGGCATCGAAAGCCTCTGGGAGAGATCTATTCCGCTGCTGGATGCCCCGCCGCCGGTCACGCCGTACGCGCCCGGGAGCTGGGGCCCGAACGCGATCCACGAACTGATCGCCCCGAACGCCTGGCGGCTGCCATTCGAGGGGACGTGGCGCGAGGAGAATCCGAGCTGACAGCTCGGTTGCCGCGCCCTCTCATCCCCGCGCGACGACCACCAGTCCCGCGCGAGCCAGGTGTCGGCTGATGGTCGAGCGGGAGGTGACCACGCCCGTGGTGGTGCTCGAGGTGCCAGGCGATGGTGTCGGGTCCGGCGTCCAGACCGGCGTCACCGAGTTTCTTGCACAGTCGGAGGATCAGGTCG
>DASSXC010000196.1:0-4665 GCA_035704205.1 Solirubrobacterales bacterium
CGAACGAGCAGCCGACCGCGCGCAACCAGACCAGACAGCCGAACGTGCCGGGCTTCTGCGTGAGCGCCCCGCTCGCGGGAGAGCGGGTGAAGGAGGTGACGCTGTTGCTGAAGAGCGAGGTGACGTAAGCGTCGGTCCCGCCGGGGCTCAGCGCGACCGCGTTGGCGCCACTCAATTGCACGCCGGTGGCGCAACCCGTCAACGGGCTGTCGACGATGCAGCCGCTGCCGTCGCTCGCCTGCGCGAGGGCACCGGTGGTGGGATCGCGACTGAGCACGACGACGGCGTTGGAGAGCGCGCTCGCCACGTACACGCTGGCGCCGTTGTCGCTGATCGCCATCCCCTCCGGCGCCCCCAGCGCGGTTCCGGGCGCGCAGCCGGAGATCGCCGTGGCGATGCACCCGCTGGAACCGGTTGGCTGGCTCAGCCCACCGCTTTTCCGGTCGCGGGAGAAGACGGCGACCGCGTTGCCGAAGAAGGAGCCGACGTAGACGTTGGCGCCGTCCTTGCTGGCCACGACCACGTCCGGGCCGAACAGCGCCCGGCCGGCGGCGCAACCGGGCAGCGGCACGCCCGAGATGCAGCCGGCGGCGCCGGGAAGCTGGCGCAGCGCTCCGGTCGAGCGATCACGGCGAAAGGCGGTGACAGCGTTGCTCCCTCGCGAGGTGGCGTAGACGTTGCGGCCGTTGGCGCTGACCGCGACCGAGTTCGGCCCGTTGAGCCCGATCGCCTTGCCGCAGCCAAAGGCCCCTTTCGCCGCCACGCACCCCGTGGTGCCGCTGGGTTGCCCAAGCGCTCCCGTCCTCGGGTTCCGCCTGAACACCGCGATCGCGTTGCTGCGCGAAGATGCGACGTAGACGTTCCGTCCGTCGGGGCTGACGGTGACCGCCCGCGAGCCCATGAACGGCCCGGGACCGGCGAGCGCCCGGACCGCCCCGCAGCGCGGCGCGGGAGTCGAGCGGTCGACCAAACACCCACGCGCCCCACCAAGCTGCACGAGCGACCCGGGGATCGCTTTCTGGGACGTGCCTTCCGATGGCGGTTTGGCCAAGGCGCCCACCGGCAGCATCAGGGCGGCAAAGATCGGAAAGGCAACGAGCGCACCCGAGGTAAGGCGAAGGCGACAAGAAGAGGTGTGCATCCGCGGCGAGCTTAATCGGCCCCGCGGACAGCGACGTGGCCCGATAGTGAAGGATTGATGCCCCCAGAGGGGCATCAATCCTTCACTATGAGGACCTCTGCGGTTAGCTGAACTGGATTACGCTGCGGATGCCGTCCTGGGCCTCCATCAGCTCGAAGCCGCGGTTGACTTCGTCGAGGGTCAGGTGGTGGGAGATGAAGGGCTCGACGTCGATCTCGCCGGCCAGGTAACGGTCGACCAGGAGTGGCACCTGGTCGCGTCCCTTGACGCCGCCGAAGGAGGAGCCGGCTACGCGACGACCGGTGATCAGGAGGCGGGGCACGACGTCGAGAGTCTCCCCCTTGCCGGCCACTCCGGCGACCGTGCACAGGCCCCAGGCCATGCGGGCGGCTTCGACCGCCTGCCGCATCACGGCGACGTTGCCGGTTGCCTCGAAGGTGTAGTCGGCGCCGAAGCCGCCGGTCATCTCGAGGATCTCCTCGACGGCGTCACCGCCGCCGGCGATCACGTCGGTCGCGCCCTGGCCGCGAGCGAGCTCGAGTCGATCTGGCGAGAGGTCGACGCAGACGATTCGCTCGGCGCCCCGCAACCGGCAGCCGGCGACCGCCCCCAGCCCGACCATTCCCGCCCCGAACACCGCGCAGGTGCTGCCCGGCTGCACCGCGGCGGTGTTGATCGCCGCGCCCAGGCCGGTCGAGAGGCCGCAGGCGAAGAGGCAGGCGTGCTCGAACGGCGCCTCGGGGTTGACCTTGGCCAGGGCGATCTCCGGCATCACCGTGTACTCGGCGAAGGTCGAGCAGCCCATGAAGTGGCGGATCCCGTCGCCCTCGCGGGAGATCCGGGTCGTGCCGTCGGGAAGGAAGCCCTTGTTCTGCTGCTCGCGAATCGAGAGGCAGAGGTTGGTCCTCGGGTCGAGGCAGTGGACGCACTCGCCGCACTGGGGCGAGAAGAGGGTGACGACGTGATCGCTCGGCGCGAGCGAGGCGACGTCCGCGCCGACCTTCTCGACCACGCCGGCCCCCTCGTGGCCGAGCACGGTCGGCGCGTAGCCCGAGGGGTCGGCGCCGGAGGCGGTGTAGAGATCGGTGTGGCAGACGCCGCAGGCGGCGAGGCGAACCAGCACCTCGCCGGCACGCGGCTCGGCGAGCTCGACCTCCTGCACCGCGAGCGGCTCCCCGAACTGCTCCAGCACCGCAGCGCGAATCCTCATCAACCGCTCTTGAAGCGGGCGGCCTCCTCCGAGCCACCCGTGGCGTCGCCCTCGCTGTAGGAGTGCGCCCCGGCGCCGGCCAGCGTGCCGCCGTCGACGATCAGGTACTCCTCGCGAATCGGGTTCCCGTCGAACCAGCACTCGAGGATCTCGCGCGCCCCGGCCGCGTAGCGGGCCTGGGCCGAGAGGCTGGTGCCGGAGGTGTGCGGGGTCATCCCGTGGTGGGGCATCGTGCGCCAGGGGTGGTCCTTGGGCGCCGGCTGGGGGAACCACACGTCGCCGGCGTAGCCCGCCAGTTGGCCGCTCGCACACGCCTGGGCAACCGCGTCGCGGTCGCAGATCTTGCCGCGCGCGGTGTTGATCAGGTACGAGCCGCGCTTCATCCTGGCGAGCAGGTCGGCGTCGAACATGCTCTCCGTCTCGGGGTGCAGCGGGGCGTTGATCGTGACCACGTCGCACACCTCCACCATCGACTCCACGCTGGGGTGAAAGGTGACGCCGAGCTCCTCCTCGACCTCGGCCGGCAGGCGGTGGCGGTCGGTGTAGTGCAGGCCGACCTCGAACGGCTTCAGCCGCCGCAGGACCGCCGAGCCGATTCGCCCGGCGGCGACGGTGCCGACCTGCATTCCCTCCAGGTCGTAGGAGCGCGATGCGCAGTCGGCGATGTTCCAGCCGCCGTCGACCACCCACCGGTAGGAGGGGATGTAGTTGCGAACCAGCGAGAGGATCATCATCACGACGTGCTCGGCGACGCTGATGCTGTTGGAGTAGGTCACCTCGGCGACCGTCAAACCGCGCTCGATCGCCGCCTGCAGGTCGACGTGGTCTGAGCCGATGCCCGCGGTCAGCGCCAGCTTCAGCTCGGGCGCCTTGGCGATTCGCTCGGCCGTCAGGTAGGCGGGCCAGAACGGCTGGGAGATGACGACCTCCGCCCCCGGCAGCTCGCGCTCGAAGACCGAGTCCGGGCCGTCCTTGTCGGAGGTGACGATCAGCCGATGCCCGCGCTCCTCCAGGAACTCGCGCAGCCCCAGCTCCCCGGAGACGCTGCCGACCAGCTCACCCGGCCTGAAGCCGAGCGCCCCAGGGGTGGGAGTGCTCTGACCGTCGTGGTAGCGCTCGATCGTCGGCACCTCGTCGCGAGCGTAGGACGGCGGGTAGCCGTCCACCGGATCGTCGTAGAGCACGCAGAGAACGGTCGCCATCTCTCCGCATCCTCTCGCAAGTTGAGCTGACTGGTCAAGCTACGGGCGCGCGACGTGCAGCTCGAGCGCGTGGATCTGGCTCTGACCGAGGGAGCCGGTCTGGACCGGGCCGGCGGCGCTGATCAGCGCGCCGGGTCCTGGCAGCGGATGAGGGCGCAGGCCCTTGCGGACGTCGATCGCGGTCAGACCGGGCAGCGTGATCCCCTGCCGGTCGGCGATGACGAAGTGGGCATCGCCGTCTCCGTCGGGGTCGACCCGCTCGACGTAGACGATCCGGCCCTCGGCGCTGCGGCAGGACGGGAGGCTGCCTGGGCAGTGGGAAGGGGTCACGGTTTCGGCCACGGCTTCCTGCCGAGCCGAACTCGTGGAGCCGCTGCTCGTCGTCACCGAAGAGCCCTCGTCCGCTCCGCCGCCGCAGCCGGCAACCCCCAGCAGTACGAGCGCCGCCGCGAGAATGCGGCTGACCACCCTCACCTCTCTTCGAGGAGCTGTTCGAGGGAGCGGCCGCTGATCACCGAGCCCGGACTTTCGGCGACCACGTCCGAGCCGGGAAGGGCGGCGTCGTCGCGGCGCTTGATCAGCAGCCACTGCGGCTTCTCGCCCGGCCGGGTGCGCTGCAGGGCAAAGCCGCCCCGCAGCTTCTCGCCGTGGAGGACGAAGACGGCGTGGCCGCGCTCGAGCGCCTCGGGCCAGGCGACCCGGCCGCCCTGCTCGTAGTGACCCTGGTCCCAGACGATCACGCCGCCTCCCTCCGTGGCTCCCTCGAAGGAGTTGTGGGCGATCGAGTGGTCGTCGACCTGCACGGCGAGGCGCTTGGTCGCGGGGTCCATCGAGGGGCCCTTGGGAACCGCCCAGGAGCGCATCACCCCGTCGACCTCCAGGCGCAAATCGAAGTGGCGCGCGGTCGCGGCGTGCTCCTGGACGACGAAGGCGCCGGCGCTGACGCCGCGGATCGCCAACTGCTCGTGACCCTCGACCTTCACTTCCTCGAAGTCCACCTCCTCGACGTGTGCACCGGATGGCCCATCGCGCAGGAACCCCACCAGCTCCGTGACCCCTGCCCTGGGTCCCTCGGCGTGAACGAGCACCTCTCCGTCCTCCCCATTGCGGAC
>DASSXC010000197.1:0-4642 GCA_035704205.1 Solirubrobacterales bacterium
GGTGTGGAAGGTGCCGAGGACGCGGTCGCCGACGGCGACCCGCTCGACGTCAGCGCCCGCCGCCAGCACGGTGCCGACGAACTCGTGGCCGATCGTGAAGCCGGGCTCGACCGGCACACGACCGTGGTAGATGTGCAGGTCGGAGCCGCAGATCCCACTCGCCTCGACCCGAATCACCGCGTCGTCGGAAGCCAAAATCTCCGGGGCGGCCCTTTCCACGACCTGAACTTCGCCGGGGGCCTGAAAGGTGACCGCACGCATGGCGCAACGGTATCCCACCTCGCCCAGAGCCGATCCCGGTAGGGGTGGAACGTCGTGACTTTTTCGTCGAGTGCGCCGGGCGTCAGCCCAACCCCAAACCACCGAAAAAGTTAAGTGGAACCCCTGCCGGGATCGGCTCAGCCGACGCTGACCCCGGCGACCTGGAAGCGGCCGGCATCAGCGCCGGGGCTGGCCGTCTCGGCGATCCGCGCTTCGAGCGACAGCTCGCGCTCGAAGTCGGCCTCCTCGCCATGGCGGAAGGAGACGTCCTTGTCCTCGAGCAGCTCGACGAAGACCTCGACGAAACGGGCGTCGAGCTGTTTGCCGGCGACCCGGCGCAGCTCCTGGATCGCCTCGTAGCTGGAGGTCGGCGTGCGGTAGGAGTCGCGCGCCGTCATCACGTCGTAGGTGTCGGCGACGGAGATGATCCGCGCCAGCTCGGGAATCGCGTCGCCTTCCAGGCCGCGCGGATAGCCTTTGCCGTCGATTCGCTCGTGGTGGGCGAGGATGATCTCGGCCACCGGCCCGTAGCCGTCGAGCGAGGAGACGACGCGGGCGCCCTGCTGGGGGTGGCGACGGATCAGCATCCAGTCTTCGTCGGTCAGCGGCACGTTGGCCTTCAGGATCCGGTCGGGGAGGATGAACTTGCCGATGTCGTGCAGCAGCGCGGCGATGTGGACCAGCTCCTCCTCGCGCTTCGAGAAACCCGCCTTCTGCGCGATCGCCCGCGAGTAGCGGGCGACGGCGGCGCTGTGTCGGGCGGTCATCTGGTCCCGCAGGTCGAGCGTGCGCAGCAGCGCGCTCAACATCCCCACCTGGAAGCTGGCCAGCTGCTTGCTCCGCACCTCGAGCTCGCGGGCCCGTTCCTGCGACTTGATCAGGGCGCCGAGCAGGTACTGGAAGGTGACCAGCACGATGCCGAACAGGGCGACCCCGGCGAGGCCGATCTGGACGTAGATGAAGGCGACGCCGACCGCCATCAGCGCCGCCGCGAGCTCCGAGGGGAGCAGCGGGATCATCACCGTGCGGATCTTCGGGATGAAGGGGCTCCGCTCGACGTAGCTGGTGTAGGCGCCGATCATGACGAAATTCATCAGGATCCCGCAGCCGAAGGCGCCGAAGACGAAGACGTAGAAGGCGAGATCGGCAGAGGTGGCCTGGGTAGCCTCGAGCAGCTCTTGGAAGCCGACGCCGACCAGCAGCGGGAAGGTCATGAAGGTCAGCAGGTTGACGAGCAGGTCGTTGAAGCCTTCGCGATAGCGGATCCACCCGATCAGGATCGAGATGACGCCGATCAACGCCGCCGGCGTTCCACCCAGGAAGGCGATCGCGGTGATCAGGGCGAGGAAGTTGGCGGAAATCCTCAGACGCGATTCGGTTTCGATCGACATCACGTCGCTGAAAGCCGAGAACGCCAAGAGCGTCGCGAAGAGCTCCCAATCCCAATTGGCTTTCGGCGCCTCCCAGACGGCCGCAGCGACGATTCCGGCGAAGGCAATCGCCAGGATCGTGGTGCTCAACCTGGTGGGTCGTTCTTTCTGCATGGATCGCGCCTGGTCTACCGCCGTGCACCGGCTTGGCCAATTGAGAAGTTTCGCGCCAGACGAACGATTCCTGCGACTGGTGGCCAAGCCCGCTACGACCGCAACTTGCTGTATCAAGGTAGACGCTCGGCATGCGGCGGGCAAGCGACATGGATCACCTGGCCAATACCTTGCAATTCCCGCAAATAGCGGGTCCGCCGAGTCTAAAAAGGCAAAGGGCGCCTGTTAGGCGCCCTTTGCGAAGTTCGCGCAGCACCGAAGTGCCGCTTTGAATTGAGCCTTAGCCCCTCTTGAAGACCATGTCCATATCCCTTCGTCGAAGCCCGGATCACTTGCCCCGCACAAGTTGCGGCGAGGAATCTCTTGCTCTGCTGGCAAGTTTGTAGCACAACCTGCCGGAAAGTTGTGCATCTGCAATGAAAGTTGTGCATAAACGTTGTAGGACTTAGACCAAGAAATGAGTAATCCACGCCTACGAGACCCCTTACGGCGGCGCCCCTTCCGGCGCCTCGCGATCTCCTACGCGGTCAACGAGATGGGCGACTGGCTCGGCATCGTCGCCCTCTCGGTGCTCGTCTTCGAACTGACCGAAAGCGCTCTGGCGACCACCGTGCTCTTCTTGGGCACCGGTTTCCTGCCGGCCCTGCTGACCCCGTTCTTCGTCGCCCGCCTGGAGCGGCCGCCACCGCGCTTCGTGCTGCCGACGATCTACGCCGCCGAGGCAGCGGCCTTCAGCGCCCTGGCCATCCTCGCCGGCCACTTTTCCCTGCCCGCGATAGTCGTGATCGCGGCCCTGGACGGCGCCCTCGCCCTGACCGCGAAAACGCTGACCCGCGCCGTCACCGCAACGATGCTCGAGCCGCACGGCGAGCTGCGCGCCGGCAACGCCGTCCTCAACATCGCCTTCACCGGCGGCGCCGCGGCCGGCCCGGCGCTGGCCGGGGCCGCGGTCGCGGCGATCGGCGTTCAAGCGGCGCTGCTGCTCGATGCGGTGTCCTTCTACGTGATCGCCTGCATCGTGCTGGGCGCAAAGCCGCTGCCGCACGCCGAGCCCGAAGAGGGGAAGCTGCGCGATCAGGTGCGTGCCGGCCTCGGCTACATCCGCCGCCACGCGACGCTGCGCCGCCTGCTCGCCGCGGAGGCCGGAGCGCTCATCTTCTTCTCGGCCGTCGTGCCGATCGTGGTGGTCTACGCCAAGGAGTCGCTGGGGGTGGGCGACGTCGGATACGGACTGCTGTTCGGCAGCTGGGGCGTCGGCATGATCTTCGGCAGCATCGTCTTCGCGACGATGCGGCGCGCCCCGCTGCCGCCCCTGCTCTTCTTCAGCACCGTGGCGATCGGCGCCGGCTACCTCGGGCAGGGGGCGGCGCCAAACCTCGCCCTCGCCTGTGCGGCCGCGGTCGTCGGTGGCGCCGGCAACGGCATCCAGTGGGTCGCGGTGGTCAGCGCCGTGCAGGAGCTGACCTCGCCCGGAATGCAGGCGCGCGTGCTCGGCACGTTGGAATCGTCCGCCTCGGCGACGCCGGGCATCGGCTTCGTGCTCGGCGGCCTGATCGCATCGCAATGGAGCCCACGGGCCGCCTTCCTGGTCGCCGGCCTGGGCGTGATGGTCATCGCCGTGGTCTCGGCCCTGGTCCTGGGCAGGAATTGGCCTCTGGAACGGGGAAAGGAACGTCCAGAGAGCGTTGACGCCGCCGACGAGATTATGGTGGAGTTAATTCCCGCTGAGGTCCTGCCCAGTCCCAATCGGAGGTTATGACGTGAGGAAGCTGCATGCAGCGCCAGCTGTTGCCGGACTGATGTTGGTCGCGCTGATGCTTTCCTCATGCGGCGGGGGCTCCGGCGGCAAAGAGGGCGGCACCCTGCACGGGACCTATGCCACCCCCGCCGAACTCGATCCAGCCGTCGCCTACACGGCCGAAGCCCTGACCGCGATGTACAACACCTACCTGCCGCTGCTCACCTACGCCCACGCCAACGGCGACGCGGGCACCGAGGTGGTTCCAGCCCTCGCCCAGAGCCTGCCCGAGATCAGCAAGGACGGCAAGACCTACACGCTCACTTTGCGCAAGGGGCTCAAGTACTCCGACGGCACCCCGGTCAAGGCCTCCGACTTCGCCGCCTCGATGGAACGCATGTTCCAGCTTCCGACGGTCGGCATTCAGTTCTACACGGACATCGTCGGCGCGGAAAAGTTCCTCGAAACCAAGCGCGGCGGCATCTCCGGGATCGAAACCGACGACAGGACGGGCAGGATCGTCATCCGCCTGACGCGGCCGCGGGGCACCTTCAGCAACGAGCTGGCGCTGCTCTACTCCGCCGTCCTTCCCGGCGACACGCCGGTGAAGAACATGACCAACGACCCACCGCCGGCGACGGGCCCGTATGCGATCGTCAAGGCCGAGCCAAGCGGCTGGTCCTACGAGCGCAATCCGCAGTGGGCGAAGGCCAACGGCAGGCTGATGCCCGACCTCCCCGACGGACACGTCGACAAGATCGACATCGCCGTCGTCCGCAACAAAGCGACCTCGGTCAACGAAGTCGAACGGGGCACGTCGGAATGGATGCAGAGCACCGTTCCCGCGGATCTCTACAACAAAGTCAAGGACAAATTCGAAGGCAGCCAGTTCCGGGTCGAGCACCCGATCAACCTCTACTACTTCTGGATGAACACCTCGCAGGCTCCTTTCGACGACCCCGAGGTGCGCCAGGCGGTCAACTACGCGGTCGACAGCGCGGCGCTGGAACGGATCTACTCCGGCTCGCTCGTCGCCGCCCACCAGATCCTGCCCGAAGGCATGCCGGGTCACCAGCCCTTCGACCTCTACCCGCATGAC
>DASSXC010000198.1:0-4384 GCA_035704205.1 Solirubrobacterales bacterium
AATCGTGTTCCACTTCGGAACGCGTTCCTTGCAGTAGGCGAACAGGTCCGTGGTCAGCCGCATCGCCGGCTCGGGCGGGTAGATGAAGTTCCCGCGCGCGATGTACTCCTTGAGCACGTCGTTCTGGACCGTCCCGCGCAGCTGGTCCGAGGCGACGTCCTGCTCTGAGCCGACCAGTTCGTAGAGCAGCAGCAGAATCGCCGCCGGGGCGTTGATCGTCATCGAGGTCGAGACCTGGTCGAGCGGGATCTGATCGAAGCAGATCCGCATGTCCTCGATCGTGTCGATCGGGACCCCGGTGCGGCCGACCTCGCCGTTGCAGAGCGGATCGTCTGAGTCGCGGCCGAGCTGGGTCGGCAGGTCGAAGGCCATCGAGAGGCCGGTCGAGCCGTGCTCGATCAGGTAGCGGTAGCGCTCGTTGGTGTCTTCGGGGGTGGCGAAGCCGGCGTACTGGCGCATCGTCCAGAGCCGGTCGCGGTACATCCGCTCGTGGATGCCGCGGGTGAAGGGGGGCGTGCCCGGCTCGCCCAGCCGCTCCTCGAGGCCGGGGGCGACGTCCTCCTCGGCGTAGAGGGGGTCGATCTCGATCCCCGAGTCGGTGAAGACCCGCTCGTCCTCGGGACCGACCAGGGGCGCGATCGTCGCGCGCTCCTCGGCGGCGGCCTTTCCGGTTTTGCTGGGCATTCCCGCAGGATATTGGGCGGGAACCGCCCGGCGTCAGTCCGACGCGCCGGCGAGCTGCTCGACGCCCGCTTGCTCGATCGTGCGCTGCAGCCCCTCCCGCAGCTCCACCTGCGGCTCCCAGCCGAGCAGGTCGCGGGCGCGGGTGATGTCGGGTTGACGCTGCTGCGGGTCGTCGACCGGGAGCGGCTCGTAGATGATCTCCGAACGCGAGTCGGTCACCTCGATGACCGTCTTGGCCAGCTCCAGCAGGGTGAACTCGTTCGGATTGCCGACGTTGACCGGCGTGTGCACGTCGGACTCGGCGAGGGCGACGATGCCGCGGATCAGGTCGTCGACGTAACAGAAGCTGCGCGTCTGGCTGCCGTCGCCAAAGACGGTCAGGCTCTGGTCCTTCAGCGCCTGGCGCAGGAAGGTCGGGATCGCCCGCCCGTCATGGGCGCGCATCCGCGGCCCGTAGGTGTTGAAGATCCGCACGATCGAGGTGTCGACGCCCTGCTGGCGGTGGTAGGCCATCGTCAGCGCCTCGGCGTAGCGCTTGGCCTCGTCGTAGACGCCGCGCGGCCCGATCGGGTTGACGTGCCCCCAGTAGTCCTCCGCCTGCGGGTGGACCTGCGGGTCGCCGTAGACCTCGCTGGTCGAGGCGATCAGGAAGCGAGCCCGCTTGAACTTCGCCAGGCCGAGCATGTGGTGGGTGCCGTGCGAGCCGACCTTGAGCGTGTGCAGGGGCAGGCGCAGGTAGTCGATCGGACTGGCCGGCGAGGCAAGGTGGTAGACGAAGTCGACGTCCTCGGGAATGTCCACCCGCTCGGTGATGTCGATGTTGCGGAAGTCGAAGGCGTCGTCGCGGATGTGCTCGATGTTCTGCAGCGAGCCGGTCTCCAGGTTGTCGATGCAGATCACCCGATGCCCTCTGCCGAGCAGGTGCTCGCAGAGATGCGAGCCGAGGAAGCCGGCGCCGCCGGTGATCACACAGGTGCTCATCGCCGCGGATGCTACAGACGCCCACGGGGCGTGTCCGAGTTTTCACACCCATATGGATGCAAAAACTCGGACACGCTCCCCGGCGTAAACGTTGAAGTTCGCAAATAGCGGGTGCCTGGATCATCCACCCGTCCAAATGGGGGGAGAACTCAATCCCGTCCCTCGCTCTAGGTGCCATGTTCGAGCGAGGGAGCAACGGGATGCAGGGGGTTGGCACGACAGCAGGGCGCAAGCGCGCCGCGATCGAGCTCGTCGCTCGCGAGGACGCCGAGCTGAGGCAGACCGCTCGGCGCTACTCCCTATGCGAGGACGACGCGGAGGACGCCTACCAGCGTGCCCTGGAGATCCTTCTGGTCAAAGCGCCCAGCGACCGGCCCCACGAGCTGGTCGGCTGGACAAAGACAGTTGTCAAGCACGAGGCGCTCGCCATCCGGCGCCAACGCGAACGGATGCTGGGAGCCGGCGACGACGAGGTCGGCGACCCGATCGCCCGCATCCCCGCCACCGGTGCCAGCCCGGGCGAGCGCACCGAGCGACGCGAGCAGGTCGCCCGCAGCCGCGAGGCCCTGCGCGCGCTGAAGCCCGCCGAGCTGCGCGCCCTCACCCTGATCGCCGCCGGCTACTCCTACGCCGAGATCGGCGCCGCGACCGGCTGGAGTCAGACGAAGGTGAACCGCTGCTTGGCCGAGGGCCGCGAGCGTTTTCGCCGCTTGCTCACCCACAGCGAAGACGGCAGCCGCTGCGCCGAGCTCCGCCCGCTGCTCTCCGCTTACTGCGACGGACAGGCGTCCGCCGAGCACGAGGCCGTCGTCCGCGAGCACCTGCGCGCCTGCGCCGGCTGCCGCGCCACCGTCCGGGCCTACCGAGCGGCTCCCGCCGCGGTTGCGGCGCTGGCGCCCGCTCTGCCGGTCTCGCGTTCGTTGCTGGAGCGGGCGCAGGAATTCTTCCTCGGCCTGCACTCGCGCCTGCCCGGCCTCGGCGGCAGGAACGAAACCGGCCTGACCCAGGTGGCCGCGGCGGGTGGCACCCGCGGGGCCGGCATGGCGGCGCTGGCGAAGGCACTGGCGATCTGCGCCGGCACCGTGGGGGGAGCCGCGGCATGCGTCGTCGCCGGAGTCGCACCGCTGCCGTTGGACATCGAGCCACAGCATCGGGCCGAGGCGAGAATCGAGCGCATCTCAGAACGCGCGGCCGAAACGGTCACGCCGGCGGCGGCTGAGCCCGAGCCCGCCCCCGCGCCCGCCAAGACAGCCGCCCCGGCTCAGCCCGTCGAGCCCGTGGCGGAATCGGCTGCGCCGGAGGTCGCCACCGAAGCCACGGAAGTCGGGGCAATCGAATACGCGCCGCCGGCCGAACCGACCCCGCCAACCCCTCCTGCCGCCGCCGAACCGTCGGCCGGTTCCGGCAGCGCGGCCGGGGAGTTCGGCCCGTGAGCATCAGGGCATGCGCGGCGATCGTTGCTTTGTGGGCTCTCCCGAGCGCGCTGGCCCCCACCCCCGATGCGGCGGCGAGCCCGCCGAGGCCAGCCGACCTGCGAGTCGCCGGTCGCGGCGACTGGCGCGCCGTCAACTCGTTCGTTCTCTCCTGGGTCCATCCCGCGGACCAGGCGCCGGCGCTTGTCGCCACGCGCTACCGGGTCCGCAACCCCCAGGGCGTCTCGATCCGGGAAGACCTGCGCCACGGCGTGAGCGGCGGAGTCGAAGTCACGGTGCCGAAAATCCCCGGCAGCTACGGGGTCGAGCTCTGGTTCGAGGATGCCGATGGTAAACAGGGGCCGGCGGCCACGACCTCGCTGCGCTTCGATGACGTGAGGCCGCCCGCCGTCGCGCTGGCGCGGACGCCCGAGTGGATCGGTCGCACCGCCCTGCCACTGCGGGTGCGCATCGCTCGCCTGCTCGGCCAAGCACCGCCGTCGGGGATCCTCGGCTACGCGGCGAGGATCGACCGGGCCCCGTTTGGCCTACCCTGCCAAGCCGCCGATCGCTGCACAGACGCCGAGACCGACCTGCGAGGTGGAATCGACGACGACGAGCTGACCGTCGCGTCCCTGCCCGAGGGGACCAGCTACCTGCACGCCGTCGCCGTCTCGGGCTCGGGTATGAAGTCGGCGACGAGCGCACATGCGACGCTCCGGGTGGACCTGACCGATCCGGTCACCCGGCTGGGCGGAGCGCCGGCTGGTTGGACGAACCGCGCGGTCTCCCTGACGGCGACCGCCACGGACGCGCTTTCCGGAATGGCCGCGGGCGACTCCGAGCAGCCGGCGTTCACCGCGATCCGGGTTGACCGAGGCTCGCCGGCGCTCTCGGCCGGCGCATCGACGTCCACCCGGGTGATCTCCGAGGGCGAGCACCTGATCGAGTACTACGCCCGCGACGTCGCGGGCAACGTCGACGACGGCGCCTCGAGCAACGGGGTCGCCAACCACCCGCCGCGGACGACGCTGGTGCGGATCGACCGCGGTCCCCCCACCCTGTCCTTCGGCAACTCCGAGGATCCACGCGATCCCGACCTGCTGCGCGCCTGGATCGGCGATGCGCTGTCGGGGGCAGATCCGTCGCGAAGCTGGATCGGCGTGAGGCGCGTTCATTCGGGGGATGGCTTCCAACGCCTGCCTCGCGCTCCCTCCAAAAGCGGCGAGCTGCGTGCCCGCTGGGACTCGGATTCCTACCCGGTCGGCAACTACGAGTTCCAGGTGACCGGCTATGACGAGGCCGGC
>DASSXC010000199.1:0-2472 GCA_035704205.1 Solirubrobacterales bacterium
GGCTACACTGAGCATCGTCAAGCCGTCTTCAAATAGTTTTGAGGGGAGGGTCTTATTATGTTTTGCCATTCTACCAACACGGCTTCGTTTTTCTCCGTCCTTATTGCCGCCCTCATTTTCTCGCTCTCTTTGGCGGGGTTAGCTTCTGCGCAGGGCAACACCAGTTTTGGGACAGGCGCGCTTCAGAAGAACGCTAGGGGCAGCTATACGCGAGCCGCCGACCTGGTGGTGGTCGGAACCGTCGTGACCATGGCGGCCGGCAAGCCGAACGCCCGGGGACTGGCCGTGACCGGCGGCAAGATCGCATTCGTCGGCGACGCCGCCTCCGCGCGGAAGCGGCTGCGCCCGGGCGGCCGGCTGATCGTGCTCGAGCCGGGGCAGGCGGTCATCCCGGGCCTGGTGGACGCTCACGTCCACATGCTGGACGCGGGTCTCATGCTAACGCGGTGCCCCCTGGACGAGGCCCCTCGCGGCCCTGAGGGTAAGGACCGCGCGCTCGAGATGATCGCCGGGTGTAGCGAGCGCGCGCGCAAGGAAGACAAGGAGTGGGTCATCGGCAGCGGGTGGTCGCTCCTCTGGTTCGACGACACGGACCGCGGCCCCTCGGCCGCCGAGCTGGATGCGGTGGTGGCCGACCTCCCAGCCGTGTTCTACGACGACAACGGCCACTCGGCGTGGGTGAATTCGCTGGCGCTGAAGAAGGCCGAAATCTTCGACTGTAAAGACGTCCCGCGGGGCAGGATCGAGTGCATTGATGAGCCCCCCAAACCGGACAGCAAACCCTGGGGGACCTTGAGGGAGGCCGCGGTGGACCTCGTCGGGAAGAAGCTGCCCGAGACGACCCTGGCGGAGTGGCTGGCCGGCTTGCGCGTCGCCCAGACCATTCTTCACTCGCACGGCATCACGATGCTGCAGGACGCCAACGTGGATCCCAGCATGGTGAACGCCTACTCTGAGGCCGCCCGCACGGGGCAACTGACGATGAAGGTCGTGGCCGCGCAAATCGCCGATCCCAGCAAGGGCGCCGACCAGGCCGAAGAGCTGGCGCGGCGGCGCGACGAAGAATCCACCGGCCGGTTCTCCGCGTCGGCGGTGAAGATCTTCATCGACGGGGTCCTGGAATCCCAGACCGCCGCCTTGCTGGAGCCGTACGTCGGGACGGACGACTGCGGCATCCTCAACTGGGCAACCCCTCCGTCGTCGTGCGAAGCAGGGGACAGCGCGGTCCTGCACGAGCTGGTCTCCAGCCTCGACCGCCACGGAATGCAGGTTCACATGCACGCCATCGGCGACCGCGCCGTCCGCGCGGGCCTGGACGCGCTGGCCGCGGCCCGGTCGGCCAATGGGCCCTCGGACAATCGACACCACATCGCCCACCTGCAGTTGGTGGCACCCGCCGACCTCCCGCGGTTCCGCGACCTCGGCGTCATCGCCAACGTCCAGCCGTTCTGGATGTTTCCCGACCGATGGTTCGAGGAGAACGCCGAGGAGCTGATCGGCCCTGAGCGCGCCCGGCAGATCTACCCGCTGCGCTCCATCGTGCGGGCGGGTGCGCGCATCGCCACGGGGAGCGACTGGTTTGTGTCGTCGCCCAACCCGTTCAAAGCCATCCAGGTGGGCACGACCCGACAGTCCCCGGAGCCTCCATTCGGCGCCCCGTGGATCCCGGCCGAGCGCGTCTCCCGCAAGACGCTGCTGGCCGCGTACACGACCGGCGGCGCCTACGTCAACCACCGCGAGCACGAGACCGGCTCGCTGGAGGTCGGCAAGGCGGCCGACTTCGTCATCGTCGATCGCAACCCGCTGAGCGTCCCCATCCGCTGCCTCGGCGGGACCGTCGTCCTCAAGACGTTCGTGGATGGTGAGCAGGTCTACCCCACCGATCCGGCGACAGGGCCACAAGGCGATCCCGACCCTGAGGAAGGCCGGCGGCAATGCGAAGACGACCCCGGCGATGACGAGGATGCACCTTGATGTGGTTCACCTCGGAGAGGGCGAAAGGCAGGACATCGGCAATGCAGGGCATGGGCAGGTCGCCGGCCACGATCGCCTGGAGGAGGGCGAGGCCGCTGCGGGTGCGGAGCACCTCGGGCGGCACCGGGGCTAGGGCCGGGCGATGCTCATCGCCGTCCCCCCTGCGACTACGGGCCGTCCTCGGCCGGTGCCGGTTCGCCCCGCCGCTCGAACTCGAGGGTGAGGACGCCGCGGCTGAACGCCCGTCCGCGGATGTCGGTCTCGCGCGACAGGAGGTGCAGCATGCGCCAATTGTCGGCGAGCACGTCGGCCGAGAAGCGATGGAGGTCCCGGCGCTTCGGTCTGGAACCCGGCGCAGCGCGTTTCACTCGATACGCTGCTCAGGGCCTACACGATCGAGGGGGCCACGCTGAACCATCGCGAGCGGGACACCGGATCGCTCGAGGTCGGGAAGGCCGCCGATTTCATCATTCTCGATCGCGACCTGTTCGCGATCCC
>DASSXC010000200.1:0-4253 GCA_035704205.1 Solirubrobacterales bacterium
ACTCGCCAGCCGCCAGCCCCGCCGCGAGCGGCTCGAGCACGCGGTCGAGACCCTCGTCGTCCCACCACTTGAGCATGTTGAGGCCGAAGACGCCCTTGTTCTCGTTCATCACCAGCAGGCTCTTCCACCAGGGCATCGTCGCGGTCGGCATCGCCGCCAGGCTCTTCAAGGTCAACGGGATGCTGCGGCGACCCTCCGTCGAGTTCTCCGAGAGCCCGTACATGACCAGTCGGCCGCCGGGCCGCAGCAGCCGGTAGTCCTTGCGGAAGGAGGTCGGGCCGAGGGCGTCGATCGCCAGGTCGATTCCCTCGCCGTTGGTGATCCGCATCACCTCGGCCTCGAAGTCGAGGTTGCGGTAATCGATCGCGTGAGCCACTCCTTGGGCGCGGATCGCCTCGTGCTTGGAGGCCGAGGCCGTGCCGAAGATCTCCGCCCCGGCGTTGCGGGCGATCTGCGTGGCGGAGATGCCGACGCCGCCCCCGGCGGCGTGGATCAGGACACGGTTGCCCTCTCGCAGACTGCCCATCATGATCAGCGCCGCGTAGGCGGTGCCGTAGTTGACCGGGAACGCGGCGCCCTGCTCGAAGCTGAGCTGCTCAGGCAGCGGCCAGGCCTGGGTCGCGGACACGGTCACCAGCTCGGCCTGCCCCCCGAAGCGGGTACCGGCGACGACGCGATCCCCCACCGCGTGCTCGGTCACTCCCTCACCCACGGACTCGATCTCACCGGCCACCTCGTAGCCGAGCACGCAGGGCGGCTTGGGCGCGTCCGGGTAGAGCCCGATGCGGGCCATCGTGTCGGCGAAGTTGATCCCGGCGGCCTTGACCGCAACCCGCACCTCCCCCGGCCCGACCGGCGGGTCGGGGCGCTCCTCGACGCGCAGCACGTCGTAGTCCCCCGTCCCGGTAAGCACCACCGCCTTCACCGGATAGAGCCTACCTCGCGTTAGAGATCGACTGAGCGGCCGATCGAGAACCCGTCGAGCTCGAGGATCTTGGCGATCGTCTCGGCCCGGACCGGAGCATCGGTGGTCAGCGCCATCACCGCCCGCTCCCCGCCCGCCGCGGCGCCGACGGCGGCGGAGATGATGTTGACCCCCTCCTCGCCGAACATCGTGCCGACCCGGCCGATCATCCCCGGCCGGTCCGCGTAGCGGAATACCGCGAGGTGGTCGGCGAAGGGCAGGTAGAAGCTCTCGTCCCAGACCGAGACCAGGTAGGGCTCGTTGCGCGGACCGACTCCGGTCCCGGCGACCTCGACGGCGTCGTCTCCGCCGCCCAGGCGCACGGTGATCAGCTCGGTGAAGTCCTCCGAGCCGGTCTCCTTGGTCTCGACCAGATCGATCCCCCGCTCCTCGGCCATCTGCGGAGCGTTGACCAGGTTGACCGGCTCCTCGGTGTTGCCGGAGAGGATGCCGACCATCACGGCGATCCCCAGCAGGCGCGTGTCGTGGGTGGCGATGCGGCCGCGGAACTCGACCGAGACGCTGCCGATCGAGCCATCGCCGAGGCCCTGAGCGAGGCGGCCGAGCTTTTCGCAGAGCGGCACGAACGGGGCCAGAGCCTCCATCTCCTCCGGGCGGACGGCGGCGATGTTGACCGCGTTGGTGACGACCCCGCCGCTCAGCGCCGCGATCACCTGTTCCGCGGTGACGACCCCCGCCCGGTCCTGGGCCTCCGCGGTGGAGGCGCCGAGGTGCGGGGTGACGACGACGTCGTCGCGGTCGAAGAGCGGATGCTCGGTGAAGGGCTCAGAGGGGAAGACGTCGAGGGCGGCGCCCCCGAGCTTGCCCGACTCGAGTCCGGCCTGCACGGCGTCGAGGTCGACCAGCTCCCCGCGGGCGCAGTTGACGATTCGCGCGCCGTCCCTCATCGCGGCGATCGCCTCGGCATCGATCAGGTCGATCGTGTCCGGCGTCTTCGGCACGTGCAGGGTGACGATGTCGGCGCGGCCAAGCAGGTCCCCGAGCTCCTCGGCCCCCTCGACGCCGAGCTCGCGAAAGCGCTCGGCCGAGACGAACTTGTCGAAGGCGATGACGTCCATGTCGAAGCTCTGGGCGCGTTTGGCGACGAGCTGGCCGATGCGGCCGAAGCCGATCACGCCGAGGGTCTTGCCGTAGAGCTCGGTGCCCTTGAACTTGGGTCGCTCCCAGGCGCCGCCGGTGAGCGAGGCGTGCGCCCGCGCCACGTTGCGGCAGAGGGCGAGCATCAGGGCCAGGGTGTGCTCGGCGGCCGCGACCGAGTTCGATTCGGGGGCGTTGGCGACGACGATGCCGCGGCGCGTGGCGGCGGGGATGTCGACGTTGTCGACTCCGGTGCCGGCCCGGCCGATCACCTTCAGCCGCTCGGCGCGCTCGATCAGCTCCGGGGTCACCTGGGTCGCGGAGCGCACCAGAAGCGCGTCGTAAGCGCCGATCGCCTCGTGCAGGTCTTCCTCGGACATCTCCAGGCCGAGGTCCACCTCGAAGCTCTCGCGGAGCAGCTCGACGCCGGAGTCGGCGATCTTCTCCCGCACCAGGACCTTCACCGGGTCACCTCGGGGGCGTTCTCGATCACCCAGTCGATGCAGGCGGTGAGCGCTTCCACGTCGGCTGGATCGACCGCCGGGAACATGCCGACGCGCAGCTGGTTGCGGCCCAGCTTGCGGTAGGGCTCGACGTCGACGATTCCGTTGGCCCGCAGGGTCGCGGCCAGGGCGGCGGCGTCCACCGACTCGGCGAAGTCGATCGTGCCGACGACCAGCGAGCGCTTCCCTGGGTCGACCACGAAGGGGGTGGCGAAGTCGCTCTCCTCGGCCCAGCCGTAGAGATGACCCGACGAGGCAGCGGTCCTTCCCACGCACCAGTCGAGCCCTCCACCGGCCAGCATCCACTCGACCTGATCGGCGAGCAGCAGCAGGGTGGCGACGGCGGGCGTGTTGTAGGTCTGGTTCTTGCGCGAGTTCTCCAGCGCGGTCTGCAGCGAGAGGAAGGCGGGCTGCCAGCGGTCGGCGGTGCCGTCGAGCTGCCCGATGCGCTCGATCGCGGCCGGGCTCAGCGCCGCCAGCCAGAGCCCCCCGTCAGCGCCAAAGGCCTTCTGGGGAGCGAAGTAGTAGGCGTCCGCTTGGGCGGCGTCGAGCGGCAGGCCGCCGGCGCCGGAGGTGGCGTCGACCAGGACGAGGGCGTCGCCGGCGCCGTCGGGCCGGCGGACGTCGACCATCACGCCGGTCGAGGTCTCGTTGTGAGCCCAGGCGATCACGTCCGCGGCAGGGTCGGCCACAGGGTTTGGGGCGTCGCCCGGCTCGGCCTCGACCACGATCGAGTCGCCGAGGAACGGGGCGCTCCCCGTGACCTTGGCGAACTTCGCCGAGAACTCGCCGTAGGCGAGGTGCAGCGCGCGCTCGCGCACCAGCCAGGCGGCGGCGGCGTCCCAGAAGGCGGTGGTGCCGCCGTTGCCGAGCGCCACCTCATGGTCGTCCGGCAGGCCAAGCAGCTCACCGAGCCCATCGCGGATGCGACCGACGAGATCGCGCACGGGGGCCTGACGGTGCGAGGTGCCCATCAGGTCAACCTGCTCGGCCAGGGCGGCCAACGCCTCCGGGCGGACCTTCGAGGGCCCACAGCCGAAGCGGCCGTCGGCCGGCTTCAGCTCGACGGGGATCTGGACTGAGGTGGAGGTCGGCATCGGGCGGCCAAGGTTATTAGGATGCGCGGCGATGGCTGATGCTGGTGAAGCGGGCGCGGTGAAGGGCGACGGTTACGCGGTCGCCAACCTCGACGATCTCGGCGAGGGGTATGGCTTCCGCAAGATCCGCAAGGGCCTCGGCGTGACCGCCTTTGGCGCCAACGCGATCGTGCTTCCTCCTTCCTACGAGACCGGTAGTCACCTGCACGAGGAGCAGGAGGAGCTCTACTTCCTGCACACGGGCCGAATCGCGATCGAGTTCGGCGACGGCAGCACTCATGAGCTCGAGCCGGGCGGCCTCGCCTGGGTCGACGCTCCGACCGTGCGCAAGATCCGCAACCTGAGCGACTCCGAGGACGCCGTCTACGTCGTCGTCGGCGGCAAGGACGGCTACGTCGGCCGCGACGGCAAGCTTCCTCCCGGCGAGGAGTCCCGCTTCGGCGACGACGGCCCTCCTGGGGCTTGATCGCAGGGAAGAGGGCCGGTAGCCCTCCGATCGAATTGATGTCGCACGCGCTTCGCGCTTAGCGACGATGTTGGTGCGCGGCTTCGCCGCGCGGGAGACAGATTGCATGTCGCGGCCTTCGGCCA
>DASSXC010000201.1:0-3059 GCA_035704205.1 Solirubrobacterales bacterium
GCCGCGCAGGGGGACTTCGACCACTGCGTCGTCAACGACAATTTGGAGCGCGCTGCGGCCGATCTGGAGGGGATCGTGCGCGAGGAGCTCGGATTGCCACTAGACTCCGCGGCCGAATGATCAAACCACGCGTAGACAAGCTCCTCGAGCACGCCGACTCGCATTACGCCGCGGTCGTCGTCGCGGCGAAGCGAGCGCGACAGATAAACAGCTACTTCCACAACCTTGGCGAGGGCGGCTTCGGCGAGTATCCGCCGCCGATGGTCGAGACTCGCGGCGACCGCAACTACCTCTCGATGGCGCTCGAGGAGCTTGCCGAGGGCAAGCTCAAATACGAGTACCGCGCTTAGCACCCTTCCAAGGAGGAGACATGGCCAGGATCCTGCTCGGCGTGAGCGGCGGGATCGCCGCCTATAAGTCGTTGGAGCTGGCCCGCCTGGCGACCGTCGCCGGGCACGGCGTGCGCGTCTTGATGACCGAGACGGCCGGCCGCTTCGTCGGCGCCGCCTCCTTCGAGGGAATAGTCGGCGCTCCCGTGCTCAGCTCGGAGTTCGAGCGCGACCCGCTGGGCGGCGCTTTCCCGGGCGACCCGAGGCCCGAGCACGACCCGATCGGCCACCTCGAGGTCGTGGCCAACTGCGACGCCTTCCTGGTCGCGCCCGCCTCGGCGAACACGATCGCCAAGCTCGCCGCCGGCATGGCGGACTCGATGCTGACCACGTCCTTCCTGGCCTGTGCGGCGCCGCGCCTGGTCGCCCCGGCGATGAACGACCGCATGTACGCCGACGCGGCGACCCAGGCCAACCTGGCCACCCTGCGCGAGCGCGGCGTCGAGGTGATCGACCCCGGCGAGGGCCGCCTGGCCTCTCGCGGCGAGTTCGGCAAAGGACGTCTGCCGGACCCCGCCGACCTGCTTGCCCGCATCGAAGCCGTCCTACCAGCGGGAGAGCGCCCCTGGGACGGCCTCAGGGTTCTGGTAACCGCAGGCGGCACCCGCGAGCCAATCGACCCAGTCCGCTTCCTGGGCAACCGCTCCAGCGGCCGCATGGGCCTATCCCTGGCGGCGGCCGCGGCCCGCCGAGGAGCAGACGTAACCCTGATAGCCGCCAACGTAGCCCTACCCGAGCCCCCCGGCGTCCGCCGCATCGATGTAGAAACGGCAGCTGAGCTTGCAGAGGCAACGCAAACGCAGTTCTCCACCAAGCACGTTCTGCTGATGGCAGCCGCGCCGGCCGATTTCAGAGCCAGTGAGCCGGCAAGCGACAAGCTCAGGCGCGAAGGCAATCTCGACCTCCACCTAGAGCCAACCGAAGACATCCTCGCCAGCGTCACCGAGAGTCGCGGCGCGGGCCAAACGGTCATCGGCTTCGCCGCCGAACACGGCAACGACGTAGAGCGAGCCCGCAAAAAGCTCACCCGCAAGGGACTCGACCTAATAGTCCTGAACGACATCTCGAATCCCGAGATCGGCTTCGAGAGCCAAGAAAACGCCGCAACCCTGATCAGCTCCGAGACCGAGACCACGCTCCCACAGGCTCCCAAGGACGTTATAGCCGAGCAGATCCTGGACCGCGTGGACCAGCTCCGCAGCCCAGCAAAAGCCCGATAGTTCGAGGCGCGTAGCTTCGAGGGAGGGCGGGGGTGTCCGGCAGCGCAGCGGCGTCGCGTTTTTCGCCCCATCAGCTCAGCGAGTGTGCAGGCTCCCCAGGCGAAAAACCCAGCAAGCAGTCGGACACCCCCGCCCTTCCTCCACGGGTAGGCGAGGGAACACCCCCGCCCTCCCGCAACCGCCGCGGGCTATACTGGCCCCAAGCTTTTTGACCCTAAGCAGTATCGAGAAGTGGGCCTGGCCCACTTTTTTTTCGTCCCGAAGCGGACAGATTCGCCCCAAACCAGGCATGGCAGACCTAAAAGACAGCATTCAGCAGCAGCTGACCGAGCTCGATTCCGAGTTGGACTTGGTCGCCCTCGAGCAACCGGGGACCGAATCGCTGCGCCTCTTCATCGACCACCCGGCCGGTGTCGACCTGGCGCTCTGCGAGCGAGTCACCAGGCACCTCAACCACCTTCGCGCCGATTACACGCTCGAGGTCTCGTCACCTGGCCCTAAATACCGTAAGGAGCAGCCGTGAGCAAAGAGATCGTCGAGGCAATCAAGGCGCTCGAGCAGGAGAAGGGCATCGCCGCCGACAAGTTGATGGACGCGCTTGCCGACGCCCTGCTGTCGGCTTACAAGAAGACCCCCGCCGCCGCCAAATACGCCCGCGTCGACCTCGACCACGAGACCGGCGACTTCCGCGTCTTCGAACTGATCCTGCCGGCCGAGCTGGAGGAGAAACTTCTCGCCGAGGCCGCCGAGGCCCAGGAGGAGGAAGAGCGCGAGATCGATCCCGAGACCGGCGAGCTGAAAGAGCCGGAGGAGCCCGAGCTCGACCCGGAGATGATCGCTCCCTACGAGGACCAGATCGAGACCCGCGACGTCACCCCGGACGACTTCGGCCGGATCGCCGCGCAGACCGCCAAGCAGGTGATCCTGCAGCGGATCCGCGAGGCGGAACGGATGATGATGTTCGAGGAGTACCAGGACCGCGTCGGCGAGCTGATCACCGGGATCATCCAGCAGTCCGACAAGCGCTACACGCTGGTTCAGCTGCGCGAGCGCGTCGAGGCCCTTCTGCCCAAGTCCGAGCAGGTCTACAACGAGCGCTACGACCACGGCATGCGGGTCAAGGCCGTGATCACCGACGTCTCCGACTCGACCAAGGGCCCGGCGATCGTGGTCTCGCGGCGCAGTCCTGAACTGATCAAGAAGCTTTTCGAAATGGAGGTGCCGGAGATCGCCGACAAGCTGGTCGAGATCGTCGGCGTCGCCCGCGAGCCCGGCTACCGCTCGAAGATCGCCGTCGTCTCGCACACCGACGGGGTCGACCCGGTTGGCGCCTGCGTCGGCCCGCGCGGCTCGCGCGTGCGGATGGTCGTCTCCGAGCTGCGCGGCGAGAAGATCGACATCATCCCCCACAACGACGAGCCGGCCCGTTTCGTCGCCAAGGCGCTCTCGC
>DASSXC010000202.1:0-8649 GCA_035704205.1 Solirubrobacterales bacterium
AACCCGCCGCCGCTGCCGAGGGGGTCTCGACCGGGGCGGTGCCGCTGGAGCCCTCGCTCCCACCGCCGAGACCGGCAAGCGGCCAGTCGCGCAGACCCTGCAAAGAGACGAGCATGACGAAGGCGACGACCGCCGCCGCGACCAGCCCGGTGCCGGACACTGCTCCCGCAAAGTAGTTGCGCGTTTGGCGGACCATCTCGCTCGCCTCCGTTCGCTTGCTACCCAAGGGTCGCAGGCGTGAAGCGTCCCGCCATACCCACTAATTGAATTATTTAGCGATTTTCGGTAGGCGGTGCCTACAGGTAGCCGAGGGGATCGGTCGGGGCGCCGTTGATCCGCACCTCGAAGTGGAGGTGATCGCCAAAGCAATGGCCCGTACAGCCGACGTAGCCGATCACGTCCCCCTGCGAGACGCTCCCCGAGGTGACCGCAAAGGAAGACTGGTGGGCGTAGCAGGTCTGCAGGCCGCCGCCGTGGTCCAGGCAGCTGAAGTTGCCGTAGCCGCCGCTTTCCGCTTCGGACTGGACGAGGACGACGGAGCCGGCCGCCGCGGCGCGGATCGGGGTCCCGGCGGGGACGGCGATGTCGATGCCCTCGTGCATCCGCCCCCAGCGCATGCCAAAGCCGGAGACGACCGGGCCGTCGACCGGCCAGATGAACTGGCCTGAGCCGTAGCGGATCGGGCCCGCGGGGAGCGGCGCGGAAGCGGTTTCGCTGAGGGTGGCCGCCAGCTCGGCCTGGATCTCCGCAACGGAGCCCTCGAGATCGCTGGCCACGCTATTGACCTTTTCAAGCGCCGCCTCACGGGTGCGGCGCACCGAAACCAGCTGTGCCTGGCGTTGCTGAACCGCGGAGCGGGCACTGGCCAGCGCCTGCTCTTCGGCGGCGATCGCGTCGCGGGCGGATTCGATCCGCAGCTTCGCCGAGCGCAGTCGGGCGACGGTTTCCTTCACCTGGTCGCGCAGGTCGCGCACCCGGGTGACGACCGCTTCGTCGAGGCCGTGGATGCGGTTCAGGTACTCGGTGCGGTTGACCAGCTCGTCGTAGCCACCGGCTTCGACCAACACGCTGAGGATGTCCGGCGTGCCGGTCTCATAGATCGTCACCAGGCGCTCGCGCAACGAGACCAATGCTCGCTTCAGGTGCGCACGGACGACGGCCAAGTGCTTCTTGGCGACGTCGAGCTCGGCAACCGCGCTATCCAGCTCGGCCTGCTTGGCATCCAGCCGCGCCTGCGCTTCAGCCTCCTGCGCACGCAGCCCGGCCACCTCGTCGGTCAACCGTTCGATTCGCTCCCGATAACGCGAGATCGTCGTCGTAAGAACGCCTTCGCGCTCATGAACCTCAGAAAGCTTCGCTTCCTTGGCGTCGAGTTCCGATTCGAGATCTGCAGCCGGCGCGGCAGCGCTGCAAAGCAGCACGACAAGCGCCGCCACGGCAGCAACCAGAGCCACCGGGGCAACACGGGTCTTAAGCATCGCGAAGAGGCTAGCGAGCCACTCTCGTCGCCACGCAGCAAAGCTTCGTCCCTGCAACCCCGCTTGCGAAGGGGGAGTGGGGGGCCGCCTACGCCGCGACAGGCTCCTTCTCGGCGGCCTTCTCCGCCTCAGCCACGACTTCAGCCGCATACCCCAGCCGCTCGGCGTATTCCCGCGCCTGCATGCGCGAGATGACCATCCGCTGGATCTCGGCCGTACCCTCGAAGAGCTGGTAGATCTTGGCGTCGCGGAAGAACTTCTCCAGCGGCGAGGAGGTGCTCCAGGCGTCGGGGCCGACGAGGTCCATCAGCGTCGTCGTCGCCCACATCGTCACGTCGCCGGCCTTCAGCTTCGACATCGAGCCCTGGCCGCCGCGCATCGGGATGCCGTTGCGGCCCATCCAGGCGGCTCGCTGGACGAGCAGGCGCGCCGCTTCGATCTCGGTGGCGACGTCGGCGAGGGTCTGCTGGACGCGCTGGATCTGCAGCATCGGCGTGCCGCCTTCGGACTGGCCGTCGAGGTACTCGAGCGTCCACTCATACGCGGCCTGGGCGATGCCGAGCGCGGAAGCGCCGACAAGCGGCCGGGTGATCTCGAAGGTCGCCAGCGCATCGGCCCCGCGCGATTTTTTCCCTTCGCGCCCACGCTGCAGCTTTGCCTCCAGCTTCTCCTCGCCGCCGAGCAGGTTCTCGGCCGGGATACGGCAGTCCTCGAGGACGATCTCCGCGGTGTGCGAGGCGCGGATGCCGAGCTTCGACTCCTTTTTCCCTTGGCTGAGGCCTGGCGTGTCTTTGCCGATCACGAATGACGCCTGGCCGCGGGTGCCGAGGCTGGGATCGACGGTGGCGACGACGACGTGGACGTCGGCGATTCCGCCGTTGGTGATGAACACCTTGGTGCCGTTGAGGACCCACTCGTCGCCCTCGCGCTTGGCGGTGGTCTTGAGGCTCTTCACGTCAGAGCCCGCCTGCGGCTCGGTGACGGCGTAGGCGCCGAGCTTGACCTCGTCGCCGGCCCCGAAGCACTCGGGAACCCATTGGGAGATCTGCTCGGGCGTGCCGGAGGAGGCAATGCCGGCGGCGGCGAGGCCGGAGCCGGAGATGGCCAGGGCGATGCCGGCGCAGCCCCAATGGAACTCCTCGGCGGAGATGACTTGCATCTGACCGTCTGAATCGGAGGCCGAGCGCTGGATCGCCTCGAGACCTTGGAAGCCCTGCTTACGGGCCTCCTTGACGACCTCCCAGGGAGTGCTCTCCTCTTCGTCGTGCTTGCGCGCGGCGGGACGGATCACGTCGCGGGCGAAGGCCCGGGCACGATCTTTGAACTCCTGCTGCTCCTCGTTCAGTGCGAAATCCATCCGTCCCCCTCGTCGACGCATGTTGATTGACTCGTCAGTCAATACTTTAGCTGACCAACCAGCCAGCCCCACGCGTGTAGCGTGCCGCCCATGCCACGCCCGATCAACGCTGACGTGCCGTCAACGCGGCAAGCCAAGCCGACGACCCAGAAGCAGCCCAGGCGTCGGCGCAAACCGATCCCGGCCGCGATCAAGGCGGTCGCGGGGCTGTTCATCCTGGCCGTGGTCTTCATCGCCGCGGCGATCTTGGGTGGGGGTGGAACCGAGAGCAACGGCACGGAAACGCCGGCGCCGGTCAGCGAAGCGCCCAGCACCCCTGCAGAGACGCCCGCCGCCCAGGCGCCGGATGAGCTTGGCTACCCGACTTTCGCCACCGCCAACACGACCCGTGTCGGCGGCCCAGACCCGGCCTCGAACGCGGCCGGCGTCGCTCTTGCCACCTACCCATCGACCGCCCCCTCGCAACAGCCTCGAGCGGTGACCCTGGTGGACGCAGGCGACTGGCGCAGCGCGATCGCCGCTGCCGTATTGACGGCAGCGCCGGTCGGCGCCCCACTGCTCATCTCCGAAGCCGACGACATTCCCGAGCCGACCGAGCAGGCGCTCGATGCGCTCGATCCCCAAGGCGACCGGGCGACGAGGGGAGTCCAGGCGTTCGCGATCGGCGCTGCCTCCGCGCCGTCCGGGTTGGAGGTAAAGCGTGTCGGCGCGGAAGGCGGCACCACCGCGGCGGCGGAAATCGCCACCCAGCGCGACGAGCTGTTCGGGGGCCCGCCGCGGCACATCGTGATCGCGCCATCCGCACAACCCGCTTTCGCGATGCCCGCCGCCGCGTGGGCCGCTCGCTCGGGCGACCCCGTCCTCTTCACCGATGAGGGCGAGCTGCCCGCCCCGACGAAGGCGGCACTGAAGCGCCACCCCAGTGTGCCGGTCTACATCCTTGGCCCTTCCTCGGCGATCTCCTCCGACGTGGTCCGCGAGGTCGGCAAGATCTCCAAGCGGGTGCGGCGCGCCTCGGGCGAGGACCCCGTCGCCAATGCGATCGCGTTCGCCCGCTACGCCGACGGCGAATTCGGCTGGAACATCAACGACCCTGGCCATGGCTTCGTCGTCGCCCGCTCCGACGAACCGCTTGATGCCGTCGCGGCGGCGCCGCTCTCGGCCTCGGGGACGTGGGGACCGCTGCTGCTCACCGACAGCGCCGATACGCTTCCCGCAGCGCTGCGCGGGTACCTGCTCGACGTCAAGCCGGGCTACACGACTGACCCCACGCGCGCCTTCTATAACCACGTTTGGGTGATCGGCGACCAGGAGGCCATCGACGTGAACGAGCAGGCCGAAATCGACGAGCTGGCCGAGCTGGCCAAGATCGGCGGCGGAGAATGAGCGAGGCGGAGAGTCCCGAGCTGCTCGGCGGTGGACACGAGGTCACAGCCGAGGACATCCGCGCCCTGGCCGGCGCCTCCACCCCCCATTTCGCTCTGCAGGTCCGCAACCGCATTCGTCGGCTGATCGAGCCGCTGCCGGCGGGTCATCCGGCGCGAATCGAAGGCGAACGGAAGATCGCCGAGCTGGAGGAGCTCGCCGAGCACAGCGGCGATCCGCGCGGCACCACCGGCATCGGCCACCGATGAAGCGGCTCGCCCCCAGTGTCTGGCGACTCAAGGAGCTGCCCCTGCCGGTGATCAACATCTACCTGGCCGAGGACGTGCTGATCGACGCCGGTCGCTCCTGGGACCGGCGTCGCGTCTTCGCCGAGCTCGAGGGCCATGAGATCTCGATGCTGGCGCTGACCCACGCCCATCCAGATCATCAAGGGGTCGCCAAGGACGTCTGCGAGGCGCGAGGCATCCCGCTGGCCTGCCATGCCGACGATGTCGAGGCGATGGAGGGCCGCCGTCCGCTCCAGGAGGCGCACCGCGGCCATCTGGTCAATCGTGTGATCAGGAGCATCTGGGAAGGGCCGCCCTACAGGGTCGAGCGGGTGCTGGGCGAGGGCGACGAGGTCGCCGGCTTCCGCGTCGTCCACGCGCCTGGCCACGCCCGCGGCGAGGTGATCTTCTTCCGCGAGTCCGACCGGGTGGCGATCTGCGGCGACGTGATCCGCAACCTCAGCTACGCGACCTACCGGCCGATGCTCGCCGAGCCGCCGAAGATCTTCACCTACGACCCAGCCGAGAACCGCCGCTCGATCCACAAGCTGGCCGAGCTCAATCCGACCCTGATCCTCCCCGGCCACGGGCCAGCCGTCAGCGACATCGCCGCCTTCGAGCGCTTCGTCACCGCGCTGCCCAGCTAGCGGCGCGGCGTCGCGCCGAGGTTAGCCACCTCCAAGGGTGGGTAGAGCATCGGCAGGTTCGAACCGCGGGCGAAAGGGGAGCGAGATGAGCAAGCTGAAGAAACAGCGGCCGTCACCGGCGATGCTGGTGGCGATGATCGCCTTGATCGTGGCGCTGGGCGGGACCGCCATCGCCGCCCAGAACATCAACGGCGGGGCGATCAAGAAGCAGACGATCGGCGGCGGCAAGCTGAAGAAGAAGACGCTGACGGGCTTCCAGATCAACACCAACAAGCTCGGCGCGGTGCCAGCCGCGCGGCGCGCCTCCCATACCTACTGGGCGGTCGTCAACAATCCGTCGAGCCCGGGCAATGCGGCGCTTGCCCGCGCCAGCGACGAAGGCATTTCGGCAACCGAGGGCGGTGGCGCTGTGACCGTGACCTTCCCGGTCAACATCAGCGGTTGCGCTGATGTCGCCGGCCGCAACAACGCCGGCACCACCCCACCGGGGGCCGGCACCGCCCAGACCAACACCTCGGCGGCCAACGCCAACGCGATCGAGGTCCGCACCCGTGATGCGAAAGGCGACCCGGAGGACGCCGACTTCCACCTGCTCGTCGTCTGCCCATAGGACGGGCGGCGCTGTGGCCCGGCTCCTTACATAAGCCCGGGGAGCCGGTGCCACGGTCTCTCCACGTCTATCCTTGCGTCCATGAGCGAGGCGCCGCACGGGTTCAAGGAGGGCGACAAGGTCTGGGTCGAGGACGGTGACGGAAAGCACCATCCCGGCATCTTCGTCGGCAACAACGAAGCCTCCGGCTGGTTCGGCGGCGGTCCCAGCGCCTACGTCGCCCACCCCGAGGCCCACCAGGCCGAGGTCGTCTCCGTCTTCCGCATCACCCCACGCGACGAGTAAACCTCCGAGACAACGGGCCGCCCTACCCATAGCGGCAAGTCGCTCCCTCGGGGCTACAGCTGGGTCGCAATCACGCCGATCAAGGCAACGACGATCAGAACGGCGGCCCGGAACATGGTCTGCTGCAGGCGCTCGAAGCGATCGTCTACCCGTTCGAAACCAGCCTTCATCTCCTGCCGCCATTCGCGCATCTCCACGCCGAGCCTGTCGACCTTCTCGCTCAGGGCATCCATCTTGTCGTCGTTCCATCGCTCCAGCATCACAGGCATGATTGCACCGTAAAGGTTTCGGCGGCGGCTGGGCCGTGGAAGTGGATGAGATCGCTCGTGCGCATCGCTCTCCATCAAGGCCCTGGGAGGCGAATCTCTCCCCCCAATCCCCACCGGGGATCCCGCACTTCGCGAGAAATGGCGTCAGCCTACGGTTCCCGCCCATTCGCATTTGACGCCTGGGTCAGAATCCTCGATCAGGAGACCAGTCGGGAGAGGATTGCGTAGGCCGCCGGCACACCGACCATGGCAGTGATCAGGGTTCGATGCAATGCATGGAAGCGATGGTCGAACTGCTCAAAACGCTTGTCGAGCGCATCGACCTTGGCGTCGAGCGCATCGACCTTGGTGTCGAGCACCGCGACGTTGGTTCCCAAGGCGTCGACCTTGCCGGACAGCTCGTCCATCTTGTCGTCGTTCCAGCGCTCCAGCATCACAGGCATGATTGCACCGTAAAGGTTTCGGCGGAGGCTGGGCCGTGGAAGTGGATGAGATCGCTCGTGCGCATCGCTCTCCGTCAAGGCCCTGGGAGGCGAATCTCTCCCCCCTTCTGACCTGCGAGCAAAGAGAAACGCCCACTTCGCGAGAAACCGCGTCAGTTCATCAGCCCGGCCAGGCGATAAGCGCCGCGATGAAGACACCGCAGATGGCGAGGACGTTTCGGTTCATCGTCCGATGCACGGCTTCGAAGCCCTCTTTGGTCTCTTTCTGGAGCCCATAGAGCCTGTCATCGACCCGCTCGAACTTTTCATCAACCCGTTCGAAACCCCTCTCCATGCGACGCTCGAGGTTGCCGACCCGCCTACCCAGGCCATCGACCTTGGCCTCAAGGGCATCCATCTTGTCGTCTTTCCAGCGCTCCAGCATCACAGGCATGATTGCACCGTAAAGGTTTCGGCGGAGGCTGGGATGCCGGCGCGGATCGGGTCATTCAGAGCATGCCCACCCAAGGGAGCGGACGGATCAGGTGTGGTCGGGGGTGGATTCGGGCTTTGCTAGGTGTTTCCAGGAAAAGGGCCAATCGTCCTCGAGCAGAACGGACAGCATCCTCAGGATGATCGCCTGAATACGCTCGCTGTCGGGCCCGTTCCCACCGGCCGCTTGCGGCCCGCACCACCCCAAGGTTCCACAGTGCACCACCGTCCCGGACTCCTGGCGATGGCGTAGCGCTATCCATAGGCTCGTTGCCGACTCACCGAACTCCCTGATGGGCGGCCGGCCTCGGTTGTAGCCGATGACCTCATGATGCAGGGGCTGCTCGTCGCCGAAGTCCACCTCGGGGATACCTCCGCCGTCGGAACGCACAGGAGCGCCGTCCCAAACCGACGCGTCCGGCAGTCGCAGCACATCGCCCTCGGCCAAGCCACAGCCCTCGACGAGCGGCGAGTCCGGCGACACTATCCGCAGCCCCTTCCGGCCAAACTCTTCGTCGTCACCGACGTCGTAACCCCCGTAGCGAAGCTCGCCGCCGGTGCGCGGATGAACGGGGTACTGCAGCGACGGCTCATGCCATTGCTTCGTGTGGAGCAGCGGATCGGGATGGGGATCGTCCTGCAGATATCGAATCAGCTGGTGGCGGGCGAGGTCGATGCGGACCTGCCAGTACATCAGCTCGCTGCAGAGCAGCAGCGCGCGGCCCCCGCGATCGACGAAAGCATCGAAATGCTCCCGTGCTCTGCGCGTCCAGTACTCACTGCGCCCGATCACGATCAGCACCTCAATGCCGTCAAGCGCATCGGGATCCTCCAGATCGGAGTCGATCAGGTAGGTCGTGTCCCGTGGGTGCGGATTCGCGCTTGCGAACCACCTCAGGAATCCTTCGCACTGCATGACAGAACGAAACATCCACCCAAATGACTGGACCGGCCGATGAAAGGAAAGCACGTCGCCAGCCTGCACGGCAGGCGGGGACTCGTAGAAGTTCCGCCCGCCGATGCGGTTGAAGGCCGTCGCGGTGTTCGACGGAATCAGGACCGCAATAGCAGCCTCCCGGCCACGGTGAACGAAGGGAATTCCATGCACGCTGTAGATGCCGCTCGGCAGCGATGGATCAAGCTCGTAGCTCGCACGCGGCGGAAGGTTGAAACCATCCCTCCACGGCACATGCGGCAATACCCGATCGTCCACCTGTGGGCCGACACACACATCGTCGACGACAGTGCCGTCGACCGATTCCACCGCCAATCGCTCGCCGGGAGAAAACCCGCCACTCAGGCAAAGATCGACTCGCTCCCCGGAACTAGGCGACAGGTGGTATGCGTAGCCAACTCTGAATTTCACCGTAGTGCAACTCTACAGATCAGGTAGACTCTCGGTACGTGACGATATTCAGGGGGTTCAATCCAAGCAGC
>DASSXC010000203.1:0-9441 GCA_035704205.1 Solirubrobacterales bacterium
GCGAGCAAGGGGATCGGCCCACCTCGTCCAACTCGACCTGGTCGACGATCCGAACGGCCGGCGTCGCCTCGCCGAAGGGCTGTACGAGTTCATCGGCGAGGCGCCGGCCGAGAGCACGCTGGAGCGGATCGCGAGCTCCTCGGAGCGCCTCAACTCCCCCACCAGCCGACCCGGCGAGGAGCCTGACCTTCCGGCGGAGTGGCGGGAGCTGCTCGCGGCCGACGGCGAGTACCAGGAGCTGATGGCCGCCTTCGGCTACCGGGCCGAGGTGGGCGCAAACCAGGGCGATTCGCGGTGACGATCTTCACCAGCCCCGCCCAGTGCTACTCGGAATACCGGCCGCGTTACCCGCAGCGCCTGATCGACGACCTGCGTGAACGGACGGTTGGCGAACGTGGCCAGCGCCTAATCGATTGGGGCTGCGGCACGGGTGAGCTGGCAATACCGCTGAGCCCCCATTTCGACCGGGTGACCGCGATCGACGCCGTCGCGGAGATGATCGCGATGGCGGAGGCGAACGGGCAACGCGACGGGGTCGAGAACGTCGAGTGGCTCACCGGCCGTGCCGAGCAGCTCGAGCTGGCGCCCGAAAGCTGCGACCTGATCGTCGCCGGCTCGGCATTCCACTGGATGGACCGCGAGCTGCTCGCGCGGCGCGCCCTCACGGCGCTGGGGTCCGGCGGCGCCCTGGCCCTGGCCGCCGGCGCCGGGGGTGGCGCGGGCAACATCCAGAGGAGGAGCGAGGAGTGGCATGGGCTCGCGGTGGAGTGCCTGAACGGATACGCCGGCGACCGCCCGACGGAGCCACGAAGGCGCAAACCGGAGACCACCAGGGCGCACCAAGACTTTCTGGGTCCGGCCGGCTTCCGGGTCGAGAGGCACGAGTACCCCACCGATTACTCATGGCGGGCCGAGGAGGCGGTGGGCTTCCTCTATTCCATCGGCGTCGTCTCGCCACACCTCCTGGGCGATGGACGCGAGGACTTCGAGCGAGAGCTCTGCGACGCTCTCGACCGCCTCGACCCAGCGGGCGGCCTCCACGAACGAATCGACTACAACCTGACGATCGCCTACAAACCCTGATCCCAACGGGCGATCCAGGGCGCCGGCACGTCCAACCTCGCCAGGCTCTCCGCGTCGGACCTGAAGTGCTCTTCGAGCCGCCGCCGCAGAGCCTTCGAGAGTGGCGGTGGCGGCTCGGGCACCACGTTCCAGGTCTCGAGGAAGAAGTCAAACGTCCTCTGGTGCTGGCCGGCCGGACCCGTCATCTTCGGCAGGATCTCCCTGCTGAAGAACTCGCGCAGCGACCGCTCCCCCTCGCGGTCCAGCAGCCTGCCCGGGCCGCCACGGAAATGGCGCACGCCCAGGTCGTCGGGGCGGAAACCGGTCGGCAGCCCGAGGAAGTCGAGCACGTCGTCGAGGACGCCGCCGGGGTCGTGAGCCAAATCCTCGGTGAAGGCGACGAGCAATCGATCTGGCGGGAAGTGCTCCCTGTACACAGCGAGGATCCGACCGTACTCGCCCGCCGTCACATAGGTGTTGTCCGGCCGCGGCTCCCGTCGAGCGCTCTCGAGGGCCGTGGGCTCGAGCTCCCGACACAGAGCGGCCTCGACCGAGTCCCCCTCCTGCCCCCGCCTCACCGCCATCGTGTGGCTGGAGACCGCCCGCTCGATCGGGTCGCGTAGAAGAGCGATCAATTTCACCTCGGGAAGCATCGTCGCGATCCGCCGCGCCACCGTCCCCACCTCGACCTCGCCCTGACCGATCATGTAGTCGGGGGTAACCGTGCCGAGCAACGCTCCGTTCGATGCCTCAGCCGCAAGCGCACGCATCCCCGCGCGGAGATCTTCCTCGCGTAGCTCCGCCGCCGTGAAGACCGGCAGCTCCTTCGAGCTCGGCATGAAGATCCGCTGGTGGCCTCGCAGGTACTGCCAGAGCGAGGTGGTCCCACCCTTCTGCGCGCCGATGACGAGAAAGCCAAGGGTCTCTGCGTCAGCGCTCATGGCGTGGGCCTGTATCCCCGTCTTATCGCCGCATCCAGATCCTCTGGCCTGCGAGGCCGCAGATAGTCGACGAGGCGCTCGAGGTCCGCGTCGCTCAGGGCGCCGGGGTGGAGTGTCGTCGGAGCACACGCGTGGATCCTGTCGTTTTCGAAGAACCTCACGTACTCATCGGCCCCCGCCTTCCGAGCGGCAGCCAGCGCCTCCTCGTGGAGGGCGCGCCGGATCCCATCGTCCATCAGCTCGTATGGCTCGTCGTCATCGAACTCGAACTCGCCGAGGAAGAAGGCACGCTGCAATTCGAATGGGCTGACCGGGAATCCAGATCTCTCTGAGATCACCCGGTGGTGTTGAAGAGCGGCGGCCTCCTTATGGGTCAGCTGCGCGTTGAGACGAGGGCCCCGACCCAGCGCGCTTTCGATCGAACGGCGCACTCGGGGAGGGAGCTGAACCTCCCGCAGGATCTCGCTGTTATGCGATCCCTCCGGCGAATACCTCAGATAGACGACGGGCCTCTCGATCAGGTCCTCGATTCTGCGCATGCCTTCGAGCGCCGCCGCAAACGAGGCGGAGAGCTGCCGCACGTCCTCCCAGCCGGGAGCGGCCAAACCGGAGCCAAGCAGGGCCCTGCGAAGAAGCAGGGAGTTGATCGACTCGTCGAGACGTCGCATGGTCCATATGCACGCAACGGGCACCAGCGACTGTGCCAGGGCCAAGGTCCTCAAGACCGAGTCGCATTTCGCGTCGGCTATCCAATCGCTGAGGAACTCCGACGAGAATAGAACCGACTTGTCTTGGTGTGTGGCCAGATATTTTTGAAAATGGCGAACCGGTGGAGAATCACCGTCGGCCTGAATCACCTCCGCGAGGCCATGGTGGGTGGAGTATCCAACGGGGTCCTGGCTCCTCCACTCCTCTGGATAGATGAGTCCGGCCTGGGCGAGCTGGTCCTGATGAATGACCAGAGCCGTCTGCAAGCTGGTGGTACCCGTTCTCTTTTGACCAAGGTGCCAGTACAGCATCGGATCACCGGTAGATGCTTCCCTTGCGCCTCAACCAGTGAGCTTCAGACGGTGGTCCGTTCAACTTGACGCTCAGGTCGTCCCTGTCTTTCAGGGAACGAATATCGACACCGTCCCACATGGAGGCAATCCTGTCGCAGTCGTCGACAACCTCACAGAGCAGGGCCGCCGAGGGCTCGATCACCGTCCCCAGCGAAAACCCCATGAAGGCGTCGAACGAGCCGAGTTCGCGCAGCAGGTAGATCGAGGTGAATACCCCGGGCCCAGTGGCAATCCAAACCGCGAAGGGGCCGTCGACGACTCGCCTCTCGATGTTCGCGGTCGAAATCTCGATCGCGAGCTCCAGCAACGGATGATGACGGTCTCCGAAGCCAAACATGCCGTTGGGAACGGCCCTGAACTCCCCAACCGGATAGGGCCACCGGTAGATTTCCGCCAACCAAGCCGGCACGGGATCCCGCCGGCCGAACAAGACGCCTTTCTCCGGACCGTCGATCAGCCCCCTGAGAGACTGGAGACATCGGAAGTTGGCATCGGCGTAGACGCCCCCGAGCGCGTGCACGGCACAGTAGCGGAGGTAGTCGGCCTGCATCGCCGGCACCCCGCAGGCATCGAACGCCGCCACCTCGCGCGCGCCGCGGTGCGTGGCGATGAACTCCCTGGCCGATCCCTCGTCGAAGACGAGCTGCTCCAACTCAGGGTTGTGTTCTTTGAATGAATTCACAGTCTCAGCCACGTCGTCTGGCAGGTTTTCCTCATGCCAGTACTGGACGAGCGGGGCCGTGGCGCTCATCCGCGCTGCACCTCGCGATAGATGCTCCCCTCCCAGTTGGTGTGGTGAACGCCGGTCTGCTTGTAGGCGAGCTGTGCGATCCCAGTGCAGACGATCTCGGCCACCGTCTCGTATGGCACCACGCGCACCCCGGCGAACGCGTCGGCGACGCGAGAGCGATCGCCGAGCAAAGGGCGCATCGCGCTTACCCATTCCTTCCAGAGCCGCTGATCCCCGAGCGAAGCCCGGCCCACCCCAAGGCGCTTCCCCATCCGCTCCACACAGGCCTCGAACGAGCCCAGCCTCCAGGTCGTCGTTATCTGGGTCAGCACGGCGGGCCCGGTGACGAAGGAGACGCTCTCGCTGGACCGCTGCTCGATGCCGGTCGTCGCGATGTCGATCGCAAGTCTGAGCAGGGGGTGGCCGGGCCTCCTGAAGGCGAAGATATGGTTGGTGATGAGCCCTGGGATCCTGCCGTTTTCGAAGAGCGTGCCCTCGGCTGCCAGCAGCGGAGCGAGCGAGCCGGAGCAGCGGGAATCGGCGTCGCAGTAGATCCCTCCCAGGATGTACACGGCGCAGAGGCGAAAGTAGTCCGCCTGCATCGCTGGCACCGCGCAGCTGCGAAACGCAGACGCCTCGCGGGCGCCGAGATGCTCCTCGATCAGCGCCGCGGCCGACTCTTCGTCGAAGACCATGTGCCGCATGTCGGGGTTGTGCTCCCTGATCGCCGCGAAGAGCTCCTCCACGTCGGCGGGAATCTCCGCGTCATGCCAGTACTGGACGATCGGCGGCGCCTCCACGTGCCCCGAACCGAGCGCGTCCTCGTCGAAGAAGGCCAGGTATGGCTCAAAGTCGTACTTGCGGGCGGAGTCGAGCATCCGCTGGTGGAAATCCTGCCTCTCCCTGGGCTCAACGGACACATCAGCGCGATTCCTCGCCACGTTGAGCCGCGGACCGGCGTTCAAATCTCGCTCGATGTCTCGAGCGAGCTCACGCGGCACCCCCAACGCCCTGAGCAGCTCGATGTTGTGGCGCCCGTCCGGCTGATACTTAACGTAAACCGACTCAGCGGCGACCTCCTCAACCCCGTGCATGCAGTCGAAGAGGTGGTCCGCCTCCAGGCCCCTCATGAGCGGCGCCAGACTCGATGGCTCGAGCGCTTCCGGTCGTGGCTGCAGGTGAAGCGACACGATCACCTCGTCGAAGCGGCGGAGCGTCCACACGCACTTCACGTGCTCCATCTCTCCGAGCTCGGAGAGAAACTCCAGAAAGCGCTTGGCGTCCCCACTTCCCACCATCCAGGTGGTCAGGCTCTCCGCCGAGAGCAGCAGGTTCCGCCCGTCGATCGTCTCGCGAAGGGCATCGACCTCCGCGAGCGCACGGCTCGCATCCGGGGATCGCCTGAGGAGTTCCGTGAGCTCGTTATGGGT
Source organism: Solirubrobacterales bacterium (assembly GCA_035704205.1). Classification (GTDB taxonomy): domain Bacteria; phylum Actinomycetota; class Thermoleophilia; order Solirubrobacterales; family 70-9; genus VRUE01. The sequence continues at coordinate 5,225 of DASSXC010000203.1, forward strand.
GTTGTCGCCGCGGTGCCAGACGTCGGGATAGACGATCCCGCTGGCCGCAAGCCGATCTCGATGCTTGGCCAGAGAGGCCTGAAGGCTCGTCGTGCCCGTCTTCGGCCAGCCGCAGTGCAGGTAGATCACGAGAGCCGCCAGCCGTCACTGCTATCGTCAATTCGTAGGGATCGGTGCGCCGCTCTTAACGGCGTCATAGAGTCTTCGGGCTCGCCGATCCCTCTTTTTGTTTTCCTAGCCGACACGACGGACCGTCTTGCTCAAACGCCTCTGTCGGCCGCGCCGAAATTCGTAGCGGAGCGACTGAATCATCTCAATGTACGGAGCTAGCTCAGGTCGGTGCGTCGCATCCGCCAGATGAGGGCCAAGGTAGACGACGAGATCGGCTGCTTGGAGACCTGGGCTGATAGAGCTTGCTGTGAAATTCGGGACCTGGGTAAAACGTTCTGGCCAGTCGCCACGCGCCCTGAAGAGGTAGTTGCTAACCGCACAGGCAGTGGCCTCGTCCTCACGATGATGCCTTTGATCGAAGCTCAGCGCGCCGCGCCGGCGGGGCGCCTCTTTGCGCATGAACGCCCGCATGTCGAACAATAGTTGCCTATATGGCTTCGACAGCGCTTCTGAATTCGGATTGCGCAGCAGGGAGAGGGTCGGGTCAGACGTCCAGATCAGAAAGACTTTCCCTCGGTGTCTTTTGAGCGCATCGAAGGTCCGCTCTGTGGCATCCAAGAGACGCGAAGACCCTGTGGCCGCTCGTTTGCGAAACGCGCTCTTGGCGAAACAGGAGTTTCCCTTCAGCTCAGAGTCGGTTAGCTCTTTGGCCCCGAGCAAACCGCGCTTGACCGCGAACACCTCTCCGCAAAAGGCGTTGTAGCGAGACTCGGGAATGGCCACTCCCCCAAGCGCGCCAATCTCCCGCCCCCCGATTGCCTGCCAGGACTCGTCGATAAAGAACAGCATCGTATGGATCTCCATGCAGCGTAGTTCTATTTAGAAACTAAATATTACCTATACAAGCGCCAGAGTCGCTGTCGTGAGCTCGCAGCCGCCGTCACCCGCACGATCAGGTCGGCGTCCAGGGGGTCGACGCCGCCGTGGGCCATCGTCATCAGGCCCATGTCGCGTTCGGCGCGGGGGCGGCGGATGAGGATCAGGTGGCCCAGCTCGGCGTCGGCGTCGGTGGGCTCGCCACCGCCCCCCGCGCAGCGCAGGGCATGGACGACGTGGGCCATCACCTCGTCCGAGGACATGCCGGCCCGTTCGGCGACCTCCTCGGGCGGTTGGCGGCGGCGCACGACCTGGTCTACCAGCTCGGCGTCGAGGCCGTCGAGCTCGGCGATCCGGGCGCGCAGCTGACGCTTGGAGTCGACGCCGGAGGCATCGCGCGCATAGCGCCCCAGGGCGCGGACCTCGTCCACGGGCACGACCTTGGCGGCGACGAGCGCCCATGCCCAGCAGAGCAGCACCACCAGCTTGGCGAGCACTCCCGCGGAGGTATCCGGCAAGACCCAGTGGGCGAAGGCCCCGGCGCTCAGCGTCAGCGCGGTCAGCAGCAACAGGTTCCGGTATTCGAAAGGGATCGGGTCGCCGCGCAACTGGTTGAAGCCGAGCATGATCGCCGTCGCCAAACCCCAGGCGATTATCGCCGCCACGGGAGCGCCCGCCGCGTCGAGCACGGGGATCAGGACCACCGACAGGCCGGCGAACGTCACCGCGGCGAAGATCGCCAAGCCGATCAACCACCTCATATGCCCCGGCAGGTGCGTGAGGCGGTAGGAGAGGATGAACCAGCCGTGCCCGGCGATGCTGACCGTGGTCACCGGCACGAGGGCGGCGGCCTCGCTGAAGCTGCCCGCGGCCAGGCGCACGAGCTGGTCGGCGAAGACCGCGACGAAGAGGGCCAGCGTGGCGACGAAGACGGCGTAGTAGGTGAAGAGGCGCGAGGTGTAGGTGCGTTCCTCGTCGAGCCTGTCGACCGCCACCTGGGTCATGTCGTGGCGCATCGGCCCCCAGGACTGCTGGAACACGCTGGTGCCGAAGCCGACCGGCATGGCGATGCGCTGCGCCACCCGGTACAGCCCCGTCTGGCTGAAGTTGGCGAAGGCGGCGACGAAGAGGGTGTCGGCCAGCATCATCGTCTGGAAGGAGAGGATGACCGGCAGATAGGCGATGCCGCCGCGCATGATCGCCTTCGCCTCGTGCAGCGAGACCGCGGGGCCGAGGTCGACCGCGAGCAGCAGCAACCCGATCAGCGCGGCGAGGATGTTGCCGACGATCAGGCCGAGCAGCACCGCTTCGACGCCGAGCCCCTCGACGAGCAGCGGGATCGCCAGCGCGATGCTGGCAAAGGCGCTGATCAAGGAGACCACCACGTAGGCGGTCGAGCGGAGCTGCATGCGCAGGATGTACAGGCAGAAGCGCATCACCGTGGCGGCCACCCCGGCCCCCACCGCGAGCAGGATCAGGTCGACGTCGCCGGCGCTGCCGAAGATCGCGGCGAGGGTGCCCTGCAGCGCCCAGGCGAGGGCGAAGATCGCGGCACCCATCACCAGCGTCAGTGCCAGGCCCGTCGTGAGCGCCAGCCTGGGATCGCTCGACACCACCTTCGCCATGTCCTCCGCGTCGACGTCGCCCAGGTCTTCGTCGCCGGTGGTGCCGTAGACGCGCCGCATCGTGCCCGGCAGGATCGTCAGGCTGGAAACGAGGGTGGCGAGCATCGCCACCGTCGTCAGCACGGCCATCTTGCCGAATTCGGCGGGGTCCAGGTAGCGGGTGAAGACGGCGACGCTGACCAGGCCGGCGAGGGCGGTCGTGAAGGAGCCGACGCCGTAGGCCGCCGCGTGGCGGCTGATGCGCCCGGCGAAGCGGGTTCCGGCGCCGTGGGCCTGGGCCTCCATCCGCCTACTCCCCGCGGCGCGCCACCGTCGCGTAGAAACGCCCCAGGTAGGCGCGCGGCGGACGGGCGATGCCGCCGCCGCGCACGGCGCCGATCTCGACCCGCTCGAAGCCGCCCCGCCGCAGCATGCGCCGCAGCGCCGGCGGCGAGACGAGCCGCACCCGGCCGTGGTTGTGCCGCCAGCCGGTCAGCCGCGAGACGCGATCGGCCACGCCGGCGGGCAGCAGGTGGACGAGGGGGTCGCGCGTGAACGGCTCGCGCGCCTGCCAGCTGTTGGCGTGGAAGAAGCAGACGTGCCCGCCGGGCGCCGTCACGCGACGCAGCTCGGCGACAGCGCGCTGCATGTCGCGCTTCGAGGGCAGGTAGATGAAGGAGTTGTTGACGACCACCAGGTCGAAGCTGGCGTCGGCGATCCCCTCGAGCGAGCGCATGTCCCCCACCTCGTAGGACACCGCGTCGCCGAGCCCGGTCTGGGCGGCGACCCGCCTGGCGATCGCGGCGAACTCGGGGCGCATCTCGACCGCGGTGACGAGCGGCTCGTCGCGGTCGAGCGAGAGGTAGGCGGCGAAGGCGCCGAAGCCGGCGCCGCAGTCGAGCACGCGGGCGCCGCGCAGCGACGTCACGCCGCCGAGCTCGCCGAGGAAACGGCGCATCGAGTCGACCCGACCGGGCACCAGGCTCGAGTTGGTCGCCAGCGTGCACTCGGCTTCGGGAGAGCCCGGATCGATCCCGCTCTCCGCGTAATAGGCGCGCGCCGCACGGACGAAGGCCGGCGCGATCGTCTCCCGCCAGCGGTCCGGGGTCCCGTTCGAACCCGCCCCGTGGCCGTTCCGACTCCCGCCACCGCCGACCGTCACCGAGCCGCCCGCCTCGATGTGCAGGGCGTAGTGCCGGCGACTGCCGTCGGGCAGCAGCAGCTCGAGCACGGCGCCGCGCACGCCGTGCGCCGAGGTCAGCCTGACCGCGCCGTCGTGCCGCTGGTCCAGCTGCAGCTCGGAGAGGACGTGGGTGCGCCGCCACCACGCCGCCGCCTCCGCCGCGGTCCAGTCGAGCCGCCCCTCGCCGGGCAGCCGCCGCAGCACGTCGGAGAGCTCCTCCAGGTTGAGGTCGGGATGGTTGAGGATCTGCATCAGGCCGCCGGCTCGCCGGTAGGACTCGGCGGCGGCGAGGACGCCGTCCACGTTCGCGTCGCCAGGCGTGGTCGAGCGATCGAGCGACTCGTGATGGGGCAGGCAGACGATCCTCGATGGCTCGATCTCCCCGTCCGGGCGCAGCGCGGCGAAGCGGTGCGGGTGCAGGTGCGAATGCGAGATGAACTCGG